>NZ_JBSGFQ010000116.1:0-36484 GCF_053603495.1 Nonomuraea sp. NPDC004186
GCATCGTGTGCTCCTTGTGCGGTGTTCTTTCGATGCCCCTACGATCGCCGACCGCTCTGATATGGGGCTGTCGCCGTCCTGACGCCGCCGCTGACATCCGGCGGGCCTCTTGCGTGCGTTCAGGGCGAGGCCGGAGGAACTTCGAGAGGGTCAGGGTCGTCATCTCTAACATGGGCGACAAGGAACATAACGATCGGTTCCGGCACCTGCCGGAGCGGCCGGACCCGGCGACGTGGCGGTCTGGTCGGGATGAATCGCCGTTGCCGCAGGCGATCGCCGAGCCGGCGGAAGTGAACGACACCGGCCTGCGCTGGGTGGCGCCCGAGCTCGAAGCGGCACGGCAGATCAGCGATGCGATCGTACGCCGCCGCGGTTCCCGCGACTGAGCCGCCGCTGTCCACCATCACCGCCTCTCCCGCAGCGGGCCACCGGTGCCAGGCCATCGTGGCGACGGTGACGGCTCGGGCCGTCATTTCAAGACCGGGGTGTGATCCGGGCCTCGATGGCGTCCAGCAGCGCGGCCAGGCCGAACTCGAACTCGTCACGGCTGCCCACGCGTGACAGCTCCTCGGCGTGAGCGACCGGGACGGGATACTGGTGAGGGGCCAGACTCCCGTAGAGCCTCCGGCGCATCCGCTGCTCCTCCGGGTCCCCGGAGTCCACGCCCAGGTTGAACTGCACCGAGCCGACGCACAAGGCGCGATGAGCGCCCGCCATCTGCGAGACATCGTGGCGGCCTACTTCGCGACGTTCGTGAGGAGCTTGTCGAATTCGCGGTCCGGCAATGTCCTGTTGAGCTCCATGAGCCTTTCGGCCATGTAGCCGACCGCGTAGCGCGTCTCGGGCTTGCCGGCTTCGATGGCCTGCCGGATGGCGGTGGCGACGACACCTGGGGCGCTGGCCGGGGTGTTCTCGCCGAGCTGTGTCTCGGCGCGTTGGGCCATGGCTTCGGCCATCTCCCCGTACGCGGTCGTGCCGGAGATCTCACGGAGGTCCTGTGCCGTGTGGTCTTCGAACTCGGTCTTGATGATGCCGGGCTGGATGATCACGACGTCGATGCCGAACGGCTCCACCTCCATGCGCAGGCTGTCGGAGTAGGCCTCCAGCGCGTGCTTGGTCGCGTAGTACCAGCAGCCGAGCGGCAGCGCGATCTCGCCGCCGATGGAGGAGACGTTGACGATCGTGCCGGACCCCTGCTCGCGCATGTACGGCAGGGCGAGCTGGGTCAGCCGGGCCGGGGCGAAGACGTTGACCTCGAACTGGTCGCGCGCCAGGTCGATGGGGATGTCCTCGGCCGCGCCGTGCAGGACGGTGCCGGCATTGTTGATCAGGACGTCGATGCGGCCCTGTTCGGCGACGATGGCGCCGATGACGTGTTCCAGGTCCTCCGGCCGGCGTGCGTCCAGCGCCAGGGCGTGTCCGCCGGCGTCGCGGATGTCGTCCATCTTGTGTACGCGCCGCGCGGCGCCGTAGACGATGTGGCCGGCGCGGATGAGTTCGAGTGCGGTGGCCTTGCCGATGCCGGCGGAGGCGCCGGTGACGAGTACGACCTTTTTCATGGTGGAACTCCCTCTTCGGTCTGGGTGAACGCTAGGGTCGTGTTCTGGGATGAGACAACTCGAAGAATTCATTTGAGCAGGTCAGAGGCCATGTATTGGTGCAATGACCTTGTAGCTGAGTGCAACTGCTTTGCAGCACCGAGGGCTCGACCGGGGAGGATGACATGCCGGGAGACCGGCTGACCGCCGAGGATCGTCGCCGCATCGCCGAAGGCCTGGCGGCCGGCCTGACCTACGCGGAGATCGCCCGCCGGCTGGGACGGTCCAGGTCCACCGTCACCCGCGAGATCGCCAGGAACGGCGGCCCGCACGGCTACCGGGCGGCGCGCGCCCAACATGCGACGAACTGGCGCGCCCGCCGCCGCAAGCGCGCTCCCCACGCCGGCGTTCCGCACACCACCGACAACCGTGACGTCCGCACAGCCCGGGAGTTCGAAGAACAGTTCGTCGCCATGATGATCGAGGGCGGGATGGCGCCCATGACCGCCAAGGTGTTCGCCGCGCTGTTCCTCAGCGAGGGCGGCAGCCTGACCGCCACGGAGCTCGCCCGGCAACTCCATGTCAGCCCGGCGACGATCTCCAATGCCATCAAGTGGCTGGAGCGGCGGCAGATGGTCGCCCGGGAGCGGGAGGCGCGCCGGGTGCGGTACTTCGTGGACGTGGACGTCTGGTACCACACGTGGGCGGCCAGCGCCAGGTCGATAGCGATCTGGGCCGACACCACGCGGCACGGCGTCGGGATCTTCGGCAGCGACACACCCACCGGCGACCGGCTCCGTACCACCACCCAGTTCTTCGAGCTCCTCGGCCACGACATGGGCCAGGCGGCCGAGCACTGGCGGCAGGCCCTCTCCATGCAACGCCAGCGGTGAACTCCGGCGGTCGCGTCAGGAACCGTCGAGGCTCGACAGCCCGTTGACCGCGATCTCGATCCCTCGCCGGCCGGCAGCCAGGACGTCCTCGTTGGAGCCGCCCTGCTGCTGGGCGACGAGCCCCGCCACGGACAGCGCGCCCATGAAGCTGCCGACCGCCGCGCCTGCCGACACGGGATCCAGCTCGGGGTAGACCTCGCACAGGGCCCCGGCCAGCACGGGCTGCTCCTGGAGGATGAGCGTCAGCCCGCGTGCCTGCAGCGCGGGCTCGGTGAACACCAGCCGGGCCCGCAGCGGCGACAGCGCGAAGTCCAGCTCGTCGCCCTCGGCCAGGCTGCGCACCAGGGCCTCGAACATCCGGCTCAGCAGATCCCCCAGGGGCTCCCCCGGTTTCCGCCCGGCGATCACCTCGAGCATGATCTGCCCGCGATCCCCGGCGTTCAGGAAGAGCACTTCCTCCTTGCTCGCGAAGTACGCGAAGAAGGTCCGGGGTGCCACGTCGGCCGCCGCGGCGATCTCGGCGACAGTGGTCTGCTCATAGCCCCGTTCACTGAACAGCCGCACCGCGGCCTCCAGCAGCGCACGACGAGTGCGGGCCTTCTTGCGTTCGCGATGACCTTCCACAGCGCAACCCTACAGCATGCGCTGCGTTTATGCATAGCTTGCAATTTCGCAGTCTATGCGCTTTTCTGGCAGGCATGGACATCCTCGAGAGTCTGCCGGTCGAACGGGAGGACCCGTTCCAGCCGCCTGCTCTACTGAAAGAGCTCCACGGACCGCTGCACCCGATGACCTACGCCGACGGGCGGCTCGGCTGGCTGGTCACCGGCTACGCCGAGGCACGCGCGGTGCTCGACGACCCGCGCTTCAGCAACACCCAGCAGGGCGCCGCCCCGCCGATCAAGGAGCTGGCGCCGCCCGAGGGGCTGACGGATCTGGTGATCCCGCCAGGCTTCTTCATCGCGATGGACGACCCTGAGCACTCCCGTTACCGCAAGCTGCTGACCGGGCACTTCAGCATGCGGAAGATGCGAAGGCTGGAGCCCAGGATCCAGGAGATCATCGACGGCCAGCTCGACGAGATGGCCCGCTCCGGGGCTCCCGCGGACCTGGTCAGGACGTTCGCACTGCCGATCCCGTCGCTGGTGATCTGCGAGCTGCTCGGCGTGCCGTACAGCGAGCGTTCACGCTTCCAGGACGCCACCGCGCGGGCGGTGAACCTCGACAACCCCATCGAACAGCGGGGCGCCGCGAGCGCCGAGCTGATGGGCTACCTGTCCGAGCTGGTCGGGCGCAAGCGGGCCGAGCCCGGCGAGGACCTGCTCAGCGAGCTGGTCACCGGCGGTGAGCTCAACCACAAGGAGCTCACCGGCGTGGCCACGCTGCTGCTGACCGCCGGGCACGAGACCACCGCGACCATGCTGAGCCTGGGCACGTTCCTGCTGCTGTGCCGCCCCGAGCAGGCCGACCTCGTACGCACGGATCCCGCCGTCGGCGAGACCGCGGTCGAGGAACTGATGCGCTACCTCAGCATCACGCACATCGGCCCGATCCGGGTCGCCAGGGCCGACGTGCCCCTCGCCGGGCGGACGATCAAAGCCGGCGAAACCGTGACGATCTCCCTCCCGGCCGTCAACCGCGACGCGACCCGCTTCCCCGCCCCCGACCGCTTCGACGTCACCCGCCAGGCCACCCAGCAACTGGGCTTCAGCCACGGCATCCACCAGTGCCTGGGCCAGCAGTTGGCCCGACTGGAGATGCGGCTGGCCTATCCGGCGCTGCTGCGCCGCTTCCCCGGGCTGCGACTGGCCGTACCCGCGAAGGAGGTGCCGCTACGGCCTCGCGCCGCCATGTACGGCGTGGCCGCCCTGCCGGTCACCTGGTAGTGGCGCCCGCCGGCAGCCTCCTCCGGCGCTGCGACTGACCCGGGGGCCTCGGCCGGCAGGCTGGCGACGGCCGCGCCGTCGATCCGGCCGAGACCGTCGCCGCCGAGATCCGCGCCCGCGGCGGCGACGCGATCGCGGACACCGGCGACGTGGCGACGCCGGACGGCGGCGCGGCACTCGTCCGCGCCGCGCTCGACACGTACGGCAGGGTCGACATCCTCGTCAGCAACGCGGGCATCCTGCGGGACGCGCTGCTCGAGGACACGACTCCCGGCGTGCTGGACCCGGTCCTCGACGTGCACGTCAAGGCTCTGTTCCACGTGACCCGGCCGACGTGGAAGGTCATGCGCGAGCAAGGTTACGGCCGAGTCGTCAACACCACCTCGGCAGCCCGCACAAGAGCAACTACGGCACCGCGAAGGCGGGAGTGGCCGGCTTCACCCGCGTCCTCGCCGTCGAGGGCGCCGAGCACGGGATCAAGGTCAACGCCATCGCCCCCATCGCCGCCACCCGCATGCTCGTCAAGCACCTCGGCGAAGGCCCCCGGCTCGACCCCGCGAACACGGCCATGGTCAACGCCGTCCTCGGCAGGCTCGATCCCGCGCTGGTGGCGCCGGTGGTGGCGTTCCTCGCGCACGAGGACTGCCCGGTCACCCGCGAGATCTACACCGCGGGCGCCGGGCAGGTCGCTCGCTTCTTCATCGGCAGGACACCCGGCTACCACCACCCGGACCTGTCCGTCGAGGATGTCCGGGACCACCTCGCCGAGATCCGCGACGAGACCGGCTACACCGTCCCGGCCGGTCCCGGCGAGGAGATCGCGCAGGTGCTGTGGGCCGTCACCCAACCGGGCCTCGTGCCCGAGTAGCGACACCCTTCCGATCCTCGGCGCGTTCGCGTCACCTGACGTTCCGCGCGCACCGAGTTCACCGAGGACGTGTTGTCATGAGCACCGATATGCCCGTTTTCCCGGCACGCGGATGCTGCGTGCGAACGGCGAGGGCGCGCCGGACGCCTTCCCTCGTTCCACGGCGTCAGGTTCCGACATGACATGTCCGTACACGGACTCCCCGTCACCTGGTGAGGCGATGCGTACCGACGTAACCTGATCCTGATCGCTCTCGCCATGGCGGGGGTCGCGTTCGGTGTCCCGGCATCCCCCGTCCGCGCTCCGGGCCGCATCGACGTGCCGGGGGTGCTGCTGCTGTCCGCCGGTCTGGTCTGCCTGCTGCCGGCGCTCAGCAAGGGCGGCGGCTGGGGCTGGGCGAGCGGCCTGCTCGCCGTCGCTCACGACGCGGCGTGGCACATCCTCACCGCGGTCACCCTCATGGGCATCGGTATCGGTCTGGCGTCCGCCGCCATGACGAACGCGATCCTCGCCACCGTCCCGCCGTCCCGGACCAGCGTCGCCACGAGCATCGACACCCTCGCCCGCACCATCGGCGGCAGCATCGGCACCGCCGTCCTCGCCGCGGCCGGCTCGGCGGTGACGACTTGCCTGCCGAAGCCGAACGCGCCGCCACCGGATCGCTCACCATCGACGTCGGCGACCGCTACCCGATCGAGGAGCTCGCCAAGGCACGCTGTCGGCAGGACGCCGTGGATCTTCGACCGCCGGCCGTCGTAGCGGAACCTCATGAGGTCCCTCGTCCGGAAACGTCTGGTGGCGCCCGGTCAGTCGGCGGAGTGCCGGAAGCCGCGCAGCATCGCGGTGACCCCCATCTCGAAGTGGTCGTCGAGGGTGGTGGCGTCGGCGGCTTCGGCGAGCACGTTGTAGTCGGGACTGCCGGGCCGCGGTTTGCGGCTGCGCCGCTCCGCGCCGAGCCGGGTCACGGCGATGGCCAGAGCATGGCCGATGGTGAACTCGCGCAGGCAGCGGGTTATGCGCAGGGCGTGTGCCGGGGGGATGCCGTCGGCATGGAGTTTGGTGAGCATCTTGACGCCGGTGTCGATGGAGGCGGGCGAGCGCACCGGCCGGGTCGCGAACACCTGCACGGCGTGGGGGTGGCGCAGGAGGGTGTCGCGCAGCCGCAGGCAGTATTCGCGCGCCAGGTCCTGCCAGGGGCCGTCCCAGGGCAGGGTGTCGACGTCGATCTCGGTGAACAGCGCCTCGGCGACGCCGTCGAAGAGCGCCTCCTGGTCGTCGTAGTAGCGGTAGGCGGCCATCGGGTCGAAGCCGACCGCGGTGCCGAGCTTGCGCATGGAGAACTTGCGCAGGCCGTGGGCGTCGATGAGGGTGAGAGCGGCGACGGCGAGGTATTCGCGGGTGAGAGTGGGCCGGGTGGGCGGCTCCGGCAGCGTGCCCGGCGGTCTGGGGTCGGCCGTCATGCTGCGAAGCCCTCCAGGATCGTGGTGAGTGTCTTGGTGAATTCCTCCGGGTGCTGCATGTACGGGACGTGGCCGCCGGGGAACTCCTGGCAGGGTATGCCAAGGCGCTCGGACAGCACGTGCGCGGGAGTGTAGTAAGGCTTGCCGACGCTGTCGCGCCCGGTGGCCAGGCACCACGGCGCCGTGGTGGCGGCCGGCGCGGACAGGTCGGGCTGGTAGTCGAAGCAGAAGGCGGGTAGCTCGCGGCGCAGCATGAGCTCCGCGTTGTGGAGTTGGCGGGTCATCGCATCCGGCTCGCGCCGGGTGAGCCTCCGCGCCAGGTCGCCGGCGGCGAGCACGAGCTGGGTGCCGGCGGCGATGACGGTCTGGCCGGTGGGCGACAGGAAGATGCGCGGGGGGTCGGGCAGCGTCATCGCGCCGAAGGCCGCGAAGGCCCGCATGAGGTGCCCGTCCTGGCCGAGGCGGCCGATGTGTTCGATTTCCCGCCGTTCGGCGGAGCCGGCCGGCAGGAGCTGGACCAGCGGCGCCTCGTGCACGACGGCGCCCAGCAGGCGGCCGGGATGCCTGATCACCATCTCCAGGGCGATGATCGCGCCCCCGCTGTTGCCGAAGACGTAGGCGCGTTCGAGGCCGTGGTGGTCGAGGACGGCGACCGCGTCGTCCGCCTGCGTGGCAGGCGTGATCGAGGCATCCGGGTGGGTGAACGGGCTGCGTGAATTGCCGCGCCGATCGTAGGTGATCACGGTGTACGTCCGCGCCAGCAGCGGGACCACGTCCGCATACATCCCGGCATCGCCTCCGCCGCCGGAGATCAGCAGCAGCGGGGGCCCGTCACCGGCAAGTTCGACGTGTAGCCGAGCCCCGGGCACCTCAACCGTGTCGCTCGTCATGGCTCTCCTTCCTGATGACGTCAAGCACGCGTCTACACTGTAGCGCCTGTCTACAGCGTAGACAGATGACAGACGGGAGCTTCGCCCTTGCCCGGCCACTGCTGACCCGCCCGATCTCGCGGCGAACAACAGGAGGGCTGCCGTCGTGTTCCAGGGATTCAAGGCGAGTGCAGCACTACGATCTTGAAGGTCTCCCACCCCCTGTGAAAGAGGCCGCCAGTGGTCACGCACTCCGAACTCGTCCGGGTCTTCGGCACGGACGGCATCGTCACGCTCGACCGCGGCCAGGTGGAGGAGCGCGGCTTCCGGCCAGAGGACGTCGAGCTGCTGTGCGAGGTCGGCCTGCCGGTCACCGCCGACATTCTCTTCACGATGCACGTGAACGGTCCGTTCGATGCCTTCACGGTCTTCGATGCCGAGACCCCGAACCGACCCGCACGCTTCATGATCCTCGGTAGGGGCCGTACCGACGACCGGATCCGCTACGCCGTGGAGCTGGAGAGCAGCAACGTCTACCTGCTCGCGCTGGAGGACGGCGTGCCCACCCCCGAGCCCGAGACCATCAACACCTCGCTCGGCGCGTTCGTGGAGTTCCTGTACCGAATCGAGCTGTGCGCGCAGGAAATGGGCGGGGCCGACCTCGAAGAGTCGCGTCCGTACCTCGAGAAGCTCGTCGCCGACCTGAGGACACATGACGAGCGCGCTCTCGCGCCGGACACGTTCTGGGGCGGGCTGATGGACGCCTACCTTCACGGCGGTGTCCCGCGATGGCGCAAAGGCAGCCGACAGGCGATCGTCACCGCGCTGGAGGCGCACCTCCCCGATGACGAGCCGCTGCGCTGGGCGACCGACATCCCGGTGGGTGAGGGCGTCCAAGAGCTGAGCGCGCACCGCGCGGACGGCTACTGGCTGCTCGTCACGTGGGGTTTCAGCGACCTGGACGGTCTGCTCGACGTCGACCCCGAACCGGGTGCCAGCGGCCTCGGTTTCGAGCTGACGATGCGCGTCCCGCGCGACGAAGGCGACGAACTGCCGCCTGGCTGGGCACTGGCGACGCTGCAGAATCTCGGCACGTACGTGTTCGGCGAGGGCTACCCGTTCGCCGATGGGCACCGGATGGGTGTCGGCGGGCAGCTCGGCCCCGAGACCAGCAGACTCAACGCGCTGGTCTTCGTCACCGACCCGCACCTGGGCGTGATCGATGCCCCTGACGGCCAGGTCGCGTTCATCACCGCCGTGGGCGTCACCCGAGAGGAACTCGCCGAAGCGAAGGCCACCAGCAACGACGCGGTGCTCGCCCGCCTCACCGGGGCGAACGGTGTCCCGCTCACCGACGTCACTCGGTGAGCCACGATCGACGTCGATGGCGACCGTTCATCATGAGGAACCGCCGGAGTCCCCGAGCGGCCCTCCGAGAAGTGGATCCGGCCGGCCCCAGCGCAAGACGGTGACCTCGGTGCTCGGGTCGCCGGCCCGCGACAGGCCCTCGGCCGCCTGGCCGCGGACGTCGCCCGTGGCCGGCGCGCAGCGTAACGCGATCTCGTGCGTGGTGTGCCATTCGTCGTAGAGGCCGCGGGTCTCGAACAGGTGCATGGCGGTGGAGGCCAGCTCCCAGCACAGCGGGCCGGCGCCCAGGGCGGCGCTCTGTCGTACGGCGGCGACGATGCCGGCGCGCTCGGCGTCCACCCAGTCGAGCGGGTCGCGGCGGACATGGCGGTCGGCGGCCTTCGCCTCCGGTGGCCCGAGCGGGCCGCGGCCGTGCGGCAGGCGGTGGTCGCCGCCGCGCAGCCGGATGTGCGCTTGCCGGGTCAGGGCGAGCCAGGCGCTCAGCGCGCGGCGCAGGGCGGCGTCGCGCTCGTGTTCGCGCTCGTCGGCTTCGGCGCACTCGCGGGCGTAGACGCGAGTCAGGTCGTGGAATCGGAACCGGGTCCGGCCGGAGGGGTCGCGCCGGGCGTCGAGCAGGCGTACGTCCACGAGCTCCTCGAGGAGGTCCTCGGCCTCGGCGTCGGGCAGGTCGAGCAGGGCGGCGGCCACCCAGGCCGCGAAGTCCGGCGCCTCCAGCGTGCTGAGCAGGCGGAACAGCCGCCGCGCCGGGGCGGTCAGCCTGTGGTAGCCGACCGCCAGGCTGGCGCGTACCGTCTGGGAGCCGTGCGAGAGCTGGCTCAGCCGGTCGCGGGTGTCGCTCAGCCGCGTGACGAGCTGGGCCAGGGCCCAGTGCGGGCGGGCGGCGAGCCGGATGCCGGCGATGCGCACCGCCAGGGGCAGCCCGCCACACCATTGGACGAGCAGGTCGGCGTCCGCGGGCGCCCCGGCTGCGCGCTCGGCGCCGATCAGGCCGCGCAGCAGTTCGAGCGAGTCGCCGGGCGGCATCACCGGCAGGTCGATCAGCCGTGCCGCGGGCAGGGCGGTCAGCCGGCGCCGGGCGGTGACCAGCACCGCGCATTCGGGCGTGCCCGGCAGCAGCGGCTGGATCTGGCTCTCGTCGGCGGCGTCGTCGAGCACGACCAGGTAGCGGCCTTTGGCGAGGATGCTGCGGTACAGCTCGGCCCGCTGGTCCAGGCCCGCGGGGATGGCGGTGCCGTCCACTCCGAGCGCGCGCAGGAACCGGCCCAGCGCCTCCTCCGGATCGACGGGACGGGCGTCGCCGCCGCGCAGGTTGACGTAGAGCTGCCCGTCGGGGAACTCCGGGCGGACCTGATGCGCGGCATGCACGGCGAGGGTGGACTTGCCGATGCCGCCCTGACCCGAAACCACGCACAGCGGCAGGGGCGTTTGATCGCCGCCGGGGCACAGTGCCTCGACCGCCGCCGCCAGCTCGTCCTCCCGGCCGACGAAATCGGCGATGTCCGCCGGCAATTGGCAGACACCTCCTTCGAGCGGCGCGCGGTCAGGCTCGCCGCCCACGACCCTCAGTCGCCGCGGATCCCGGCCCGGCTCGACGCCCGGCTCCTCCACGAGCACGCCCCGCGCCCGCTGCTCTTCCTGCGCCAGGGCGAGCATCAGCAGGTCCCCGGCCCGCTCCTCCCACGGCTGGTCGCCGATGACCTCGTGGGCATGACCGAGACCAGGCGTCGTCTCGGCGCGGTCGAGCCGGTCCTGTGTGCTGCGGCCCGGCGCCCACTCCAGGGCGGACTCCCGCTCGCCCTTCTCGGCCGCGAACCGGGCGAGCCGCGCTTCCTGGTCGAACGCGAGCGGATCGGCTTCTTCGGCGTCGCCCGAAAAGTTGAGCTCCGGGGGAGCCTGGCCCATCGGCGATGCGCGCCTGGCCGTAGGTTCGGTGCCTGCCAGGACCGCGACGTGGAGCTGCTGGAGTTCTTCACCCGGCTCCACACCGAGCTCGTCGACGAGCACCGATCGGGCGCGCCGAAAGGACTCGAGGGCTTTGTCGCGTTGCCCCGCTCGTGCGTACCCCAGCATGAGCAGCCACCAGGCGTGCTCGTTCATCGGCTGCTCGGCGACGAATGGACGCAGGTCCTCGATCACTTCCTTGGGCCGGCCGAGGGCGAGTTTCGTCTCGGCCCAGTCGAGTCTCGCGATGGCAAGTCGCTCCTCCAGCCCGGTGATCTGAGCGGCCAGGAAACCGGCGAGCCAGGTATCTTCCGCGGGCCTCCCACGCCACAATGCGAGAGCTCTGTGAAACTGCCGGTCCGCGGCGTGCAACTCTTCCTGTGCGGCATGGCTGCGGGCCGCACCTATCGCCTCCTCGAACTGCAGGAAATCCACTTCCGCGACGTCCGCCTCGAGAAGGTATCCATGCTCCTTGGTGAGCAGTCTCGAGCCGAATGGCGCCACTCTGCGTAACTGAGCGATGTAGGTATGCAAGTTATGGACGGCCGAGGCGGGAGGGGTGTCCCACAACGCCTTCACCAGCCGTTCCTTGGACACCCGGGTGTTGGCGTTGATGACCAGAGCGGCGAGCACCGCCCGCTGCTTGCCGTTGAGATGGACCGGCCGCCCGTCGGCCCCGCACACCTGTACGGGCCCCAGAACCTTGATCGTCATGTCCACCTAGGTGATTCCTCTCCAGCGGCAGGTTTTCGCGAAGAGCGGGTGGATGAATTTCTGTTCGGTGCCAAGAAAGCGTGTTTTGCGCAGGCAATTCGGCGCTCCCGGACGACCCGTCGGCGGGTGGGCCGGGAAACCCCGGCCCACCCCAGATGGGAATGGCGGCTCGGTCAGATTCCGTCGATCAGCCGGATGGCGATGTCCGGGCTGAACGTTCCGGCGGGCACGTTCGGCGCGATGCCGCAGTTGCCGTCCGAGTCGCCGGGGACCTTGACCCAGAGCAGCATCTCGGCGCCGCCGCCGACCTGTGCGGTGGTGCCGAGCTTGCGGCCCGACGGGTTGCACCATTCGCCGTTGGAGCCGTTGCCGTTGCGGCTGGTGTCGATCACGAATTTGGCGGTGCCGCCGAGCGCGGAGTTGATCGCGTTGGCGTAGGTGGTCGACTGGCTGGTGGTGTAGTAGTTGGAGACGTTGACCGAGAAGCCGCGGACGTTGGCGACGCCCACGCTCTGCAGCCGGGAGGCCATGGTCGCCGGTGCCGTCCAGCCGGCGTTGCCGGCGTCGAGGTAGGCCCAGGTGTTGGCGGCCTTGTCGCGGAACTGCTCGGTGGCGTAGGTCAGCATGCGGATGCGTTCCTGCCGGGCCGTCTCGCTCATGCAGTCGAAGTCGCCCAGCGAGTCGGGCTCGATGACGACGACCGCGGGGCGGTTGCCGATGCCGGAGGCGAACGCGGAGATCCACGTCTTGTACGCGGCTTCGGTGCCGGCGCCGCCGCCGGAGTGGCCGCCGCACGCGTCGCGGCCGGGGATGTTGTACGCGACCAGGACCGGCAGTTTGTCGGCGCTGTCGGCCGCGCCCACGAAGCTGGAGACGGCGGCGGCGATGTCACCGCTCCAGTTGCCGAACCACCGGGCCATCGGCTTGGAGCCGATCGAGGACTGGATCCGGTTCGCCCGGGAGTCGCCGGAGTTGTTCCTTACCCACACCGCGGGGTTGGAGTTGGGGTCGACGTAGAAGCCGCTCGTCATGCTGATCGGACCGGACCCCGACGTCGTCTCGGTGAGGGAGACGTTGTCGAGGTAGACGGTGTGGGCGGCGTTCTTGCCGAGCTGGAACGACACCTGTCCGGCCGCCGTGCTCAGGCTGGAGGTGAAGGGGAAGCTGAAGCGCTTGCTCGTCGTGGTGAGCGCGATCGGCTGCGTCAGGGTGTTGGTGTACGGGCTGTCGGCCAGTTGCACGGTGGTGACCGCGCCGACCGAGGCGGAGGCGGTGGCGTCGAAGGACAGCGTGTAGGACTTGCCGCTGGTCAGGGCGATGTTGTTCTGGGCCACCATGGCGTCCCACGGGTTGGCCGTGCCACCGGTCACGTTGACGCGCAGCCGCCCCGTGTCCACCGCCATGGAGGTGTTGGCGGAGTTCCACCACGGCGTGGTGCCGGAGCTGAAGGTGCCGTTGACCACCAGCTCGGTCGCGGCTGTGGCGGGCGTCGCGACGGCCACCGACAGGGCGGTCACCGTTGCGGCCGTGATGGCCGCCAACCGGGTTAATACTCGCATGTACTGCTTTCCTTTCTGGGATCCCCTGTCACAGGGAGTCGGCGAAGGCGGCGATCCAGGCGAGGGATGAGTTCCAGTTGATCGCCACCTCGTTGGTGGACCAGGAGCCGATGTCGTCGATGTAGCACTTGGCCGGTGCGCAGCCGGCGAGGTTGCGCTGGGCGACCGGGTCCTGGAGACCGGAATTGGGGCCTCCGGCCAGGGAGCCGGGGGCGGGGTTGGGCAGGCTCGGGTCGATCTGGTGGGCCCAGAATCGGTGGTGCTGGTTGTGGCTGGCCCGCTCGCCGTACCCGGTGACGTAGGACTGGTTGAGCGCGTTGCGCCCGAGCAGGTAGTCCATCGACTCCAGGACCGCTTGGCGGTAGCGGCGGTCGTGGGTGAGGTCGTAGGCCGTCGCCATGATCACTGCGCTGTTGGTCGTGGCGCTGGTCGAGCCCCAGACGTACGTGCCGTCGGCCGGAAGGTAGGGGTTGGCGTACCCCTGGGCGTTCATGTCGTGCACGTAGCCGTCGGCCACGGACAGCACCCGCTTGCGCGCCGCGGCGAACATGGCGGAGGGGAAGCGGCCGGGCAACCGGGCGACGGTCAGGTCGGCCAGCGCGCCGGTCGACTGCCAGGAGAAGCCGTCCGCGGTCAGTTTCGTGGTGACGAAGGGCAGGTAGGAGCGCTTGCCGGTGGTCGCGTACAGCTCGGCGGCGGCCCAGGAGAACTCGTCGGAGACGTCGGTGTCGTCGTAGGCGCCCCCGCCCTCGCCTCCCGGTGGTGCGAAGAGGTCGGGATGCGCGCGGGCCGCACGCCAGGCGGTCTCGGCGGCCTCAAGGCAACGCCGGGCGAACGCGCGGTCCCATGCCTTCCAGATCCGGGCGCACTGGGCGCCGGCGGCGGCGAGGTTGAGCGTCGCGGCGGTGGAGGGCGGATAGAGGTAGCGCGGCTGTGCGTCCAGATGCGGGATCGTCGGGTGCCCGGTCCACGCGGCGTCGTGCACCTTGTGGTGGACCAGGCCGCTGCCGGGCACCTGCATGCGGAGCAGGAACTCCATCTCCCAGCGGGCCTCGTCGAGCACGTCCGGGACGCCGTTGCCGGCCTCGGGGATGCGCAGCAGGCCGTCGCGTGTCCCCTCCCGGTCGCCCTGCCCGCGCGAGCGCTCGTAGAGATCCATCAGCTGCCAGGCGGCCAGAGCGCCGTTCACGACGTATTTGCCGTGGTCTCCGGCGTCGTACCAGCCTCCGCGCACGTCCAGCGTGTGGTCGCAGGTGCCGGGCAGGCACGGGACGCGGGTGTCCCCCTGGTTCGGTGCGACGCCGAGGTGCCCGGCGGGCCTGGCGTAGGCGTCGCCGACGTACTCGGCCTCGATCGGGATGCCGCTGCGGTTGTGGTAGAAGTACGCCAGCGCGTCCCTGCGCAGCCCGTCGTACACGTCGTCGCCGATCTCGAACGGCAGGCTGACCTGGTCGCCGACCGCGAGCGTGTAGCCGGTGCCCGCCTTGCGGACCGACGAGAAGTCGGCCACGTGCACCTGGTCGCCGGACATCGCGTCGGCGCCGTGCACCCGGGTGCGGCCCTGGGCCACGGCGGCGCCGCTCGGGTCGAGCAGGCGCCAGTCCAGCGGCTCAGTTCCGGGGTTGACGATCGTGGCGCGCTTGGGGCCCGAGATCGCGTAGCCGTGCTGGTTGACCCGCACCGGCGAGCCCAGGTCCCGGCCGCCACCGGGTGGGAGCACCCCGCCGACCAGGGAGATCTCGTCCAGGCAGAGCGTGTACGGCTCCGTCGCGCCGCCCATCTGGAAGGTCACCTGTCCGTGCGCGTCCGAGACGTTCGACGTCGCGGTGTACTCGAACGTCCGCGGCGTGGCCGTCAGCTCGGGCCGCCGGTCCAGAGGCGTGGTGTACGGCGGGCCGGCGAGCTGGACGGTGGTGCGGATGGTGACGTCCCGGCTGGCGGAGGCGGTGAAGCGGAGCGTGTACGGCTGGCCGTCCTCCAGCGGGACGTCGTTCTGGCCGATCATCGAGTCCCACGGGTTCGTCGTGCCGGCGGGGACGTCGGCGCACAGCCGGCCCGATTCGATGCGTGACGGGGTGTTCTGGCCGCTCCACCAAGGGTCTTTGCCGGCGTCGAAGCCGCCGTTGAGTAACCGTTCGTAGGAGTCGGCGTGCGCGGGGGTCGCGAGGCCGGCGAGGAGGAGGACACAGGCTGCGGACAGCCTGAGTATGGCGGACATACCGGGACCTTTCAGGTCGCTGGACAGATCGTCCCCGGCACACCGCGGCGTCAGTGCCGGATCTTCCGCCACGGCGTAACAAGCTGTCAACCGTTTCGCGGAGATTGATCCTTGTTCTCTCCGCCCTCTTCTCAGCCGTGCGACAATCCCCTAACATCGGCTGGGAGCGCTCCCAATAATGCACGGATTTCGCACAGGAACACCGGCACAATCCGCGGCGTCAACGCAGGTAGTCGAGTGTATCAAGCGGATCAGTCCCCACTGGAACCGCTCCCGGAAGCAGGGAGATATGACATGACGACAAGGCTGGCGCGGCCGCTGCTTGCCGCCACCCTCACCGGCCTGCTCGCGGCGTGCGGCACCGGCGCACAGACGCCGGACACCGCGACCCAGGGAAAGATCACCCTGGTGGTCAAGACCTTCAGCGAGTTCGGCTACGAGGAGCTCTACAAGCAGTACGAGGCCGCTCATCCCGGGATAACGATCAAGCAGGAGAACATCGCCCAGCTGGGCGACTACCTGCCCAAGCTGCAGCAGTGGATGGCCTCGGGCAGCGGAGCCGGAGACGTGGTCGCGCTGGAGGAGGGCATCCTCATCCAGTTCATGGCCAAGCCCGAGCAGTTCGTGAACCTTCTCGACCACGGAGCCGGGTCGCTGAAGGCCGACTTCCTGGAATGGAAGTGGAAGCAGGCGCTCACGAACGACGGCTCCAAACTCGTCGGGCTCGGCACCGACGTCGGCGCGCAGGGCATGTGCTACCGGACGGACCTGTTCGCCAAGGCCGGGCTGCCCACCGACCGCGAGAAGGTCGGCGAGCTCTGGCCGACCTGGGACGCCTACCTCGCCACCGGGCAGAAATTCGCTCAGGCCAAGACGGGAGCGCACTTCTTCGACTCGGCCGGCGGCATCTATCAGAACATCCTGATGCAGCAGGGCGACCACACCTACTACGACACCTCCAACAACCTGGTGATCGACACCAATCCCGGGGTGAAGGCGGCCTGGGACCAGACGGTCAAGATGATCCAGGGCGGGCTGTCGGCGAACCTCGCGCAGTGGAGCCCGCAGTGGAACGCCGGGTTCAAGAAGGGCACGTTCGCCACCATCCCGTGCCCGTCCTGGATGCTCGGCGTCATCAAGGAGCAGGCCGGGCCGGAGAACACCGGCAAGTGGGACGTGGCGCGCGTGCCAGGCGACGGAGCCGTTCGCGGCGGCTCGTTCCTGGCGGTGCCGACGCAGAGCAAGCACCAGAAGGAAGCGGCCGAACTGGTGAAATTCCTCACCAGCCCGAAGGGCCAGATCGCGGCGTTCAAGGCCAAGAGCAACTTCCCCTCGTCACCGCAGGCCATCGACGACCCGGCGGTGCAGAGCTTCGTCAACGACTACTTCAACAACGCCCCCGTCGGGAAGATCTTCGGATCGAGCGCGAAGGCGCTCAAGCCCGTCTACCTGGGGCCGAACAACAACCCGGTCGGTGACCGCGTCGGCAACGCGCTGATGGCCGTCGAGCAGGGCAAGCTCCAGCCGGCCGAGGCGTGGACCAAGGCCGTCGAGGACGCCAAGCGTGCTGCTAAGTAGCAAGGTGCCATCCGCCGCGCACGCGAGGTCGCGGGCGGGGCTGCTGTCCCGCCTCGACCTGCTGGGCTCGCCCTACCTCTTCGTGGCGCCGTTCTTCGTGATCTTCGGGGTCTTCGGGCTCTTCCCGCTGCTGTACACCGCGTGGGTCTCGCTGCACGACTGGGACCTGGCGGGGGACGCGGGGTTCGTCGGGCTGGCGAACTACGCGGATCTGTTCGCCGACCCCGACTTCTGGAACGCGGTCGTCAACACGCTCGGCATGTTCGTGCTGGCCACGGTCCCGCAGCTGCTCCTGGCACTGGTCGTGGCGAGCCTGCTCAACCAGCGGCTGCGCGCGCTGACGTTCTTCCGGATGGGGGTGCTCGCGCCGATCGTCACCTCGGTGGCGGCGGTGGGCATCGTCTTCAGCCAGATCTTCGACCGCGACGCCGGCATGGCCAACGGCCTGCTCGCCCTGCTGGGCGTGGACCCGGTGGACTGGCGGGCGGACAAGTGGTCGTCCTGGCTGGCGATCTCGGTCATGGTCGACTGGCGATGGACCGGCTACAACGCGCTGATCTTCCTGGCCGCGATGCAGTCGGTGCCGCGCGACGTGTACGAGGCGGCGGCCATCGACGGCGCCTCCAAGGTCAGGCAGTTCTGGGGCATCACGGTGCCGCTGATTCGGCCGGCGATCCTGTTCACCGTGATCATCTCGACCATCGGCGGCATGCAGCTGTTCACCGAGCCGCTCATCTTCGGCCAGGGCGGCTACGCCATCTCCGGGGGCAGCCTGCGGCAGTTCCAGACCGTGGCCATGTACATGTTCGAGAAGGCCTTCAAGGACTTCGACTACGGCTACGGCTCGGCGGTCGCCTGGATGATCTTCCTGCTCATCGTGGTCTTCGCCCTGGTCAACTTCCTGGTCACGCGGAGAGCGAGATAGCCGTGCGAAACTCCGGCCCCCTGGTCTACCTGACCCTGCTGGCGGCGATCGCGCTGTCGGTCTTCCCGCTCTACTGGCTGTTCGTCGTGGCCACCAGGGCCAACGACGTCGTTGGCGACTGGCCGCCGCCGCTCACCCCGGGCGGCAACCTGGGCGAGAACGTCACGCGGCTCTTCGCGGCCGAGGACGCCAATTTCCTGCTGGGGATGGTCAACTCCGCGATCGCCTCCGGCACCGTGACCGTGTCGGTGGTGTTCTTCTGCTCGCTGGCCGGCTTCGCGTTCGCCAAGCTGCGCTTCCGCGGCAGGAACGCGCTGCTGCTCGTCATCCTGGCCACGATGATGATCCCGGTCCAGATGGGCATCATCCCGCTCTACATGATCATGGTGGAGCTCGGCTGGCAGAACCGGCTGCAGGCGGTCATCATGCCGTTCCTGGTCTCGGCGTTCGGCGTCTTCCTGATGCGGCAGTACGCCGAGCGGGCCGTCCCCGACGAGCTGGTCGAGGCGGCGCGGGTGGACGGCTGCTCGACCTTCGGCATCTTCTGGAAGGTCGTGCTGCCGGCCCTGCGGCCGGGCGCCTCCGTGCTGGGGTTGTTCACCTTCATGGGCACCTGGAACGACTTCCTGTGGCCGCTGGCCGTTCTGGAGGCCGACAACCCGACCGTCCAGTTCTCGCTGAGCCAGCTGTCCAGCACTTACTACACGGACTACACGCTCATGTTCTCCGGAACGCTGATCGCCACGCTGCCGCTGCTGGCCGTGTTCCTCGTATTCGGCCGCCAGATCATCGGCGGCATCATGGAAGGAGCCGTCAAGGCGTGAACACGTTCGATCCTGGCTTTCTCTGGGGGGCCGCCACCTCGAGCTACCAGATCGAGGGGGCGGCCGCCGAGGACGGACGCGAGCCCTCGATCTGGGATGTCTTCTCCGCGCAGCCCGGCAACGTGCGCGAGGGCCACACCGGCGACGTCGCCTGCGACCACTACCACCGCTACCCCGACGACGTCGCCCTCATGGCCGAGCTCGGCCTGCGCGCCTACCGCTTCTCCGTGGCCTGGCCGCGGGTGCAGCCGCTCGGATCCGGGGCCGTCAACCAGCGCGGCCTGGACTTCTACCGGCGTCTCGTGGACGAGCTGCTGGGGCGCGGGATCGAGCCGTGGCCGACGCTGTACCACTGGGACCTGCCCCAGCCGCTGGAGGACGCCGGCGGCTGGCCCGTGCGGGAGACGGCCCTGCGCTTCGCCGACTACGCCGCCGCCGTACACGACGCGCTGGCCGACAGGGTGACGCACTGGACCACGCTCAACGAGCCCTGGTGCTCGGCCTACCTCGGGTACGCCACCGGAGAGCACGCGCCCGGCCGGCGCGAGCCTGCCGCCGCCATCCGTGCCGTGCACCACCTGCTGCTCGGTCACGGCCTGGCCGCGAGCGCCATGAGCGGCTCGCGGGTCGGCATCACGCTGAACCCCACCCAGGTCAGCCCCGCGACCGGTTCGGCCGAAGACCTGGAGGCCGCGCGCCGCATCGACGGCGTGGCCAACCGGATCTTCCTGGACCCGCTGTACCGGGCCGCGTACCCGGCGGACGTCATCGCCGACCTCGCCGCCGTGACCGGCTTCGAGCACGTCCAGGACGGCGACCTCAAGACGATCGCCGCGCCGCTGGACTTCCTCGGCGTCAACTACTACACCCCGGCCATCGTCTCGGGCATCGTCTCTGGCGACGGTCCCGCCGACCCGCCGGACAAGCCGACCCCGTACGTCGGATCGGAGACGGTGCGGTTCGTGGACGGCGGGCGGCCGCGGACCGCCATGGGTTGGGAGATCGACGAGAGCGGGCTGTCCGACCTGCTCCTGCGGCTCGCCCGCGACTACCCCGTGACCGCCCTCTACGTCACCGAGAACGGGGCGGCCTACGACGAGGAGGCGCACGACGCCGACCGGATCGCCTACCTTGACGGCCACCTGCGCGCCTGCCATGACGCCGTCGCGCAGGGAGTGCCGCTGCGCGGCTATTTCGCCTGGTCCCTGCTGGACAACTTCGAGTGGGCACACGGGTACTGCCAGCGCTTCGGCCTGGTCCACGTCGACTTCGCCACGCAGCGCCGTACCCCCAAGGACAGCGCGCGCTGGTACGCCGAGGTGATCAGGCGCGGTGGGCTGTGAGGCCCACGATCGAGCAGGTGGCCGCACACGCGGGGGTCGGCCGGAGCACGGTCTCCCGCGTGGTCAACGGCTCCTCCAAGGTGGGCCCGAAGACCAGGCTCGCCGTGCAGAAGGCCATCGAGGAGTTGCGCTACACCCCCAACCGGGCCGCGCGCTCGCTGGTCACCCGGCGCACCGACACGGTCGCGCTGGTCATCTCCGAGTCTCCCGAGCGGGTGTTCAGCGACCCGTTCTTCGCGGGAGCGGTACGCGGCATCGCGGCGCAGCTCACGACGTCCGGCAAGCAGTTGCTGATCACCATGGCCCGGTCGGGCAGCGAGCGGCCGGCCTTGGAGGCCTATCTCGGGGGCGGCCACGTGGACGGGGTCCTGCTGCTCTCGCTGCATCACGAGGATCCACTCCCTGCCCGCCTGGGGGAGCTCGGCGTCCCGGCGGTGGTGGGTGGCAGGCCGCTCGATCCCGCTCTCGCCGCCCATGTCGTGGACGTGGACAACCAGGCCGGAGCGTACCTGGCGGTACGGCACCTGATCGAGCGGGGACGGCACCGGATCGCGACCATCACGGGGCCCATGGACATGCTCGTCAGCGTCCACCGGCTGGGAGGCTACCGCGACGGCCTGATCGCCTCCGGGCTCGAGGAGAGTCCCGATCTCGTGGCGGGCGGGGACTTCAGCGAGCAGAGCGGCGCCGAAGCCACGCGGGAGCTGCTGGCCCGCAGGCCCGACCTTGACGCGGTGTTCGCCGCCTCCGACCTGATGGCCCTGGGCTCGCTGCGGGTGCTGCGCGAGGCAGGCCGCGCCGATGTGGCCGTCGTGGGCTTCGACGACTCGCCGTTCGCCGAGCAGGCCGGGCTCACCTCGGTCCATCAGCCGGTCGAGGACATGGGGCGGGAGATGGTCCGCCTGCTGCTCATGCTGATCGACGGCGGGACGCCGAGCCGATCCGTCCTCGTCCTCACCCCACACCTCGCGATAAGGGAGACTTCATGAAATTTCGCCATCTAGGGCGCAGCGGGCTCATGGTCAGCGAGATCGCCTACGGCAACTGGCTGACCGAGGACACCGTCGAACCCTGTGTGCACGCCGCCCTCGACGCCGGGATCACCACGTTCGACACCGCCGACGCCTATGCCGAGACCCGCGCCGAGGAGGCGCTCGGCCAGGCGCTGCGGGGCGTCCGCCGCGATTCGGTGGAGATCCTCACCAAGATCTACTGGCCCACCGGCACCGGCCCCAACGACCGCGGGCTGTCCCGCAAGCACATCATGCGCTCGATCGACGGCTCCCTGCGCCGCCTCGGCACCGACTACGTGGATCTCTACCAGGCGCACCGCTACGACTACGCCACCCCTCTGGAGGAGACCCTGCGGGCCTTCGACGACCTGGTGCGAAGCGGCAAGGTCCTGTACGTCGGCGTCTCCGACTGGACGGCGGAGCAGATCGCCGACGCGCTGCGGATCGCCGACGACCTGGGCCTGGACCGGATCGTGTCCAACCAGCCGCAGTACAACCTGCTCCGCAGGGTCATCGAACCGGAGATCCTCCCGCTGTGCGCCAAGGAGGGTGTCGGCCAGCTCGTCTACCAGCCGATGGCCCAGGGTGTGCTGGCCGGGCGCTACTCCCCCGGCCAGGCGCCGCCCGCCGAGGCGCGCAGGGAGTTCGTGGGCCGTCTGCTCACCGACGACGTCCTGACGCGGGTGGAGCGGCTCCGCCCGATCGCGGCGGACCTCGGGCTGACCATGGCGCAACTGGCGATCGCCTGGGTGTTGCGCGGCCCCGGGGTCTCGGCCGCGATCGTCGGCGGCTCGCGGCCCGAGCAGGTGCGCGACAGTGCGGCGGCGTCCGGGGTGCCCCTCGCGGACGACGTGCTCGGTACGATCGACGAGATCCTGGACGATGTGGTGGAACGAGTGGCCGACGGGCCGTTCAGCCCGCTCACCAGGCCCTGATCAAAATTGGGAGCGCTCACAGACTGGAAGCCTGGTACGCTCCGCATGACCAGCAGGTACATACTTGGGAGCGCTCCTAAAGATGACGGATCGGCAGCCGACGCTGGACGAGGTGGCCAGGCGGGCGGGAGTGTCCAGGGGCACGGTGTCCCGGGTGATCAACAACGCCCCGCATGTCAGCCGGGCCGCTCGGCAGGCCGTGGAACGAGCCATCAAGGATCTGGGCTACGTGCCCAACGTCGCCGCCCGCTCGCTGGCCACCCAGCGCAGTGGCGCGGTCGTGCTGGCGGTCTCCAGCGACGACCAGGCCCTGTTCACCAACCCCTTCTTCGCCGAGGTCATCGTCGGGGTGAACGCCGTCATGGAGGAAACCGACCTTGAGCTGCTGCTGATCCTGGCCGCCTCCGAGCGCGGCCGCAACCGCCTGGCCCGTGTCCTGCAGTCACGCAGGGCCGACGGTGTCATGCTGCTGGCCCTGCGGGAGAACGACCCCCTGGCGAAGGTGGCCGCCGAGGGCGGCGTCCCCGTGGTCTACGGCGGACGCTCCCTCGGCGGGTCCAACGACTGGTACGTGGACGCCGACAACCGCGACGGCGCTCGCCAGGCGGCCGAATACCTGATCTCCACCGGCCGCACCCGGATCGCGACCATCACCGGGTCGCTCGACATGCACGTCGGCGTCTCCCGCTACCTGGGCTTCCGCGACGCGCTGGCGCTGGCCGGACTCGGAGACGAGCGGGTCGCGCACGGCGACTTCACCGAGGCGAGCGGAGCCGCTGCCATGGCTCACCTCCTGAAAGAGCACCCGGATCTCGACGCCGTGCTGATCGCCTCCGACGAGATGGCCGCGGGCGCGCTCGGCGTGCTGAAGGAGCACGGCCGGGCCGTGCCCGATGAGATCGCGGTCGTGGGGTTCGACGACGTGGTGACCGCCCGGCACACCCATCCCGCCCTGACCACGGTGCGCCAGCCCATCAAGGCCCTCGGCCGCGAGATGACCCGCATGCTGCTCGCCCTGATCCGCGGCGAGGAGCCCACCCCGCTCATCCTCCCCACCGAACTGGTCATCCGCGAATCGGCCTGAGCTGCCTGCTCACCGTGAATGCGCCGGGGTGCGCCGTCGGTAGACGACGTAGGGGCGCCACAGGTAGGCGATGGGCGCCGACCAGACGTGGACGAGTCTGGTGAACGGCCAGATCGCGGCGAGCAGCCAGGCGGACAGCGCGTGAAGTCGGAAGATCAGTGGTACTCCGGCCATCAGACCGGGGTCGGGGTGGAGGGTCAGGATTCCGCGGAACCAGACGGCGATGGTGGCGCGGTAGTCGTAGCCGCCGCCGAGCAGGTTCTTGCCCACGGTCGCGCTCATGCCGAGCAGGATGACCACCGTGAGGACCGCGAACAGGACCTTGTCGGCCCGGGTCGTGGTACGGCGTACCCGCGGGCTGGTGAGCCAGCGGGCCAGCAGCAGCCCCAGACCCGCGACCACCATCAGCCCGGCCACGGTTCCGGCGCTCACCGAGACCAGGTGGTAGAGGTGCTCGTCGACGCCGGTCGCCGCGGTCCAGCTCTTGGGGATGAGCAGGCCGAGCACGTGGCCGCCGATGGCGGCGAACGCGCCGAGGTGGAACAGCGGCGAGCCGAGCCTCAGCAGCCGGCTCTCCAGTAATTGGGTGGTACGGGTGGTCCAGCCGAACTGGTCGACGCGCCAGCGCCAGACATGCCCGACGACGAAGATCGTCAGGGCGATGTAGGGGATGACGACCCAGAGCGCGACGTTCACGGCCGCGCCTCCATCTCGTTGAGCGGCGGGCCGAACGGGGCCAACCCGACCTCCTCGACGGGCGGTCCGGCCAGCGCGAGGTCGGCGACGGCAGAGCGCTCGGCCGCCGACAGGCCGGGCAGCATCGCGCACGGCGCGTCCAGGACGAGCGCATACGGTGAGCCGCTGTCGTGCAGCGCGGTCCGGATGAGTTCGAGGCCCTTGCGGTGCCGGCGCAGCGGCGCCTCGCCCGCGGCAGGGCCGGCCAAGGCGGCGAACTCGCAGAAGACCGGCAGGAAGTCGGGCAGCTCGCCTTCCGGTGGGGTCAGTCCGGCGAGCCGGTAGCGCTGCTTGAGGGTGAGCAGGGCCATGCCGCGGCGGCGGGTGTCGCCGTGCAGGTAGTAGGTGAGGTAGAGGCTGGACTTGCGGCGCAGGTCGAACGTCTCGACGTAGTGGCGGGCCAGCCCCATGGGCCGCCGGTCGCGGAACCACCACAGGAACTGCTCCAACGCCTGGCGCGGGTGGCCGGTCGGGTGGAACTCGCCCATGCCCGGCCCGCCGTCGCCGTCGAGGCTGCATCCGTCCGCCTGGGCGGCCAGGGCGGCGGCGTCCTCGCGGTGCGCGGTGGGTACGACGTAGCGCTCGTCGTACTTGGCGATGGCCAGCAGCCGGTACATCCGCTCCATGTCGGCCGCCGTCATCCCCACGGCGTCCAGCAGGTCTGTGGCCACGGTGCCGTCGACGGTGCGGGCCCGCATGTACGCGCGCATGGCCGACAGTTTCATCAGCACCCCGGCCACGACCTCGGTGTCCCCGGCCGAGAACAGGCTCGCCAGGTATTCCAGCGGGATACGCAGGTCGGTAACGGCGTGGAAGACGTTGTCCGGGTCGTCGGCGTCGGCGCCCGCCCCTGTCACGGCGTCGAGCACCGGCGACAGCGGCGCAGACCATGGGCAGCGTGCGGTATTCCGGGTGCAGCGGCAGCGCCACCCGGTAGCGCATGGCCAGCCGGTAGATCGGCGAGCGCCGCGCGGCCTCGATCCAGTCCTCGCTGGTCAGCTCGTCACCTGCCCGCACGGTGGTGTGCAGCAGCGTGGACACCGCGGCCGGAGTCTCCTCCCGGCGGGCGACCACCCGCCGCTGCCGCCACGTAACGCCGTTGCGGGCGCCGGCCTCGGCGTTCTCGGAGATGGCACCGAACAGGTACGTGTGCACGGTCGGAGCTCCGAGCTCGGTCGTTCACGGCAGGGAGACTGACTCGACAACCTCGGACAGCGGGCGGCGGACCGCGACTTTGGCGTCGAACGTGATGCCGAGCCGCATGATCATCTGCGGGTACTCTCCGAAGCAGAGCTCTTGGCGCAGGAACTCCCGCAGATGCCGCATCTCCAGCGCCTGGGTGTGGAAGGCAGCGCTCACCCCGGATGCGCCGGCGTGCAGCAGGACCCGTTGGAGGGCCTGTCCCGCGGCGATCCATTCCCGGCGGCTGTCGCCGGGGGTGGTGAGCAGAGCCACGACTCCGGTGGAGGTCGACGCGGCTTGGCCGGCCGTCGTGCCCCAGTCATGCCGCCAGGCGTAGTCGCGTTGCGCGAAGGGCGGATGGGTGTTCGCGGGCTCGGCGGGGTAGGCGCCGGCGGGCACCCCGTCGGTGCGGGCGCTGCCCGGCGGGCGGGCCCAGCGGATGACCTCGAGGAGGAGCAGCCGGTTCTGCGACTGCACGTTCTGGGCGGCGTCGGTCAGCGAGGCGACGACCCGTACGGCTTCCGGCTTGCGCACTGGCGTCAGCCGGGCTCCTTCGGCGGCCGCCTGCTGGACCAGCGCCTCCACCAGCCGATCCGGGACGGGCAGATCGGTGAAGGCCGCCCGATGGGTCCGGCGCTGCTCGATCTCGGCGTTCAGTGCCGCGGTGTGCTCGTCAGGAGTACTGCTCCCGCCCAGCCGCACCGTGGCCAGCAGCGCGAGCCGATCCGGGTCGGGCAGCACCCGCACCACGGGCTCGTACCCGTGGCAGCGCAGCACCGTGGTGAGGTTGAACAGCGCAGCCCCGCAACTGATCAGCTGCTGCCTGCCTTCGGGGTCGCTGAAGCGTAGTTTCCTGTTGGCGTCGGCGCGTACGCTGATCCCCTCGCCGGAGACGGCGAACGTCCACGGCTGGGTGTTGTGCACGGACGGGGCCCAGGCGGCGGCCTTCAGCGCCGCGTGGATGGCGAGGGCGTTCTCCTGTGTCGTACGGGTGCTCATGGCGATCCACCTCCTACGGGATCCAGCACATCACCGTGCGTCAACCGAGGTCAGGGACGAAGGTCCCGCGTCCGGCGGACCAACGGACACGTCGGACGGTCCGGTCAGGCGGCGGCGGAAGACCCAGTAGGTCCAGGCCTGGTAGGCCAGCACCACAGGGGTGAAGATGACAGCGACCCAGGTCATCACCGTCAGCGTGTACGGCGTGGAGGCGGCGTTGGTCACGGTGAGACTGTTGGCCGGGTCCAGGGCCGGCAGCACGTTCGGCCACAGACCGGTGAACAGCGCGGCCACGACCGCGACCACCGCGAGCGCGCTGGCGGTGAAGGCCCACCCGTCGCGGCCGCGCAACGTCGCGGCCAGGGCGCCGATCAGGCCGAGCGCGACCAGCGTGACGGCGGTCCACCAGACCGGCCTGCCGCCACCGCCCGCGGCCAGCAGGAACGCCATCACCACCAGAATCGTCACCGGGCTCAGGCTCTTGGCCGTACGCGTGGCGCCTCGGCGCAGCTCGCCCGTGGTGCGCAGAGCCAGGAAGATCGCGCCGTGCAGGGTGAAGAGCAACAGTGTGGCCAGCCCTCCGAACAGCGCGAAAGGGTTGAGCAGGGTGAGCAGGGTGCCGGTGTACTCGTGGTCGGCGTCCAGGGGAACGCCGCGCACGATGTTGGCGAAGGCAACGCCCCACAGGAAGGCCGGGCCGAGCGAGCCCCAGAAGAAGGTCCGGTCCCAGCCGCGCGTGCTGTCGGATTTGCTGCGGTACTCCAGTGCCACCCCGCGCGCGATCAGGGCCAGCAGGATGAGGAACAGCGGCAGGTAGAAGCCGCTGAACAGGGTTGCGTACCACTCGGGGAACGCGGCGAACGTGGCCCCGCCCGCCACCAGCAGCCACACCTCGTTGCCGTCCCACACCGGGCCGATCGTCTTGACGATGATGCGCCGCTCCGCCTCGCCTCGGCCCAGGACCGGCAGCAGGATGCCGACCCCGAAATCGAAGCCCTCCAGCACGAAGTAACCGGTCCACAGCACCGCGATCAGCACGAACCAGACAGTGGTCAGTTCCATGGCGCAATCCCTCAGTAGCTCAGGGCGGGCAGGGCGGCTTCGGACTCGGCCTGCTCGTGCGGCCCGATCCGGATGAACTTCAGCAGAAGCCGCACCTCGATGATGGCCAGCACGGCATAGACGAGGGTGAAGCCGGCCAGCGTGATGGCGACCGAGACGACGTCGGCACCCGGAGAGACCGCCGCGGCGGTCCGCATCAGACCGAAGACGGTCCACGGTTGGCGGCCCATCTCAGTGAAGATCCAGCCCATGGAGTTGGCCAGGAACGGCAGGCCGATCCCGGCGATGGCCAGGCGGTAGGCCCAGCGGCCCGCAGGCAGCCGGCCGCGCCGGGTCAGCCAGAGTCCGGCCAGCGCGAGCAGGGCAGCCAGCGCGCCGAAGCCGATCATCAGCCGGAACGACCAGTACGTCAGCCCGACGACCGGCCGGTAGTCGCCCGGGCCATAGACCGCCTGATAGCGGGCCTGGATGTCGTTGATGCCCTCGACCTTGCCGTGCAGGGTGCTGGTGGACAGCAGGCTCAGTCCGTACGGGATCTGCAGGTTGATGTGGTTGCGGCCGTGCTCGACATCACCTACGGCGAACAGCGAGAAGCCCGCCGAGCTCTCGTCCTCCCACAGGGCCTCGGCGGCGGCCATCTTCATCGGCTGCTGCTCGGTCATGATCTGCGCCTGCCAGTGACCGGAGAACGACACCCCGATTGCGGAGACGAGGCTGACCACCAGGGCCAGCCGGGCGGAGGTGCGGAAGAGATCGATGTCCCTCTTGCGGAGCAGAAACCAGGCGCTGATGCCGAGCACGAACGCGGCGGCTGTCAGGAACGCGCCAAAGATGACGTGGGGAAAGGTGACGAGCGTGGTGGAGTTGGTGAGCACGGCCCAGATGTCGGTCAGCTCGGCCCGGCCGTTGTTGATTCGGTAGCCGACCGGGTGCTGCATCCACGAGTTCGCCGCGAGGATGAAATAGGCCGAAATATTAGTACCGATCGCCGCGAGCCAGATCGTGGCCAGATGAAGCTTCGGCGATAGTCTGTCCCAGCCGAAGATCCACAGTCCGAGGAACGTGGACTCCAGGAAGAACGCCATCAGCCCTTCCATGGCCAGCGGCGCGCCGAACACGTCGCCGACGAAGCGTGAGTAGTCACTCCAGTTCATCCCGAACTGGAACTCCTGCACGATCCCCGTCACCACGCCCATGGCGAAGTTGATGAGGAACAGCCGCCCCCAGAACCGGGTCAGCCGCAGATACTCCGGCTTCTTCGTCCGATACCAGGCCGTCTGCAACCCGGCCACGATGATCGACAGCCCGATCGTGAGCGGCACGAACAGGAAGTGGTACACGGTCGTGATGCCGAACTGCCAGCGGGAGAGATCGAGCACATCCATGCGGCCAGATTGGAGGACGGCCGTTCCGCCGCGTAGGGCCGAGCGGCTCTGCCCGGGAGGGACCTTGGTCCCACGCGTGCCGCTCGTCCCACCGCGCGTCCTGCACCGGTTCGCGGGCTTCCGTCCTGACGATCTGGGCCGAATGGGCTCCTCAAGATCGGTCCCAGATCAGCGGAGGCTCGAGCCGGTCGTCCCGTTCCCAGACGAGGCTCTCGCGAACGCCGACGACACCGCCGAGTCCTTTGGCCATGTGCACGGCCGGCGCCTCGGTGCGCGTCGAGGTACAGCCGGACAGCGTCACGATGCCGTCCTGCACCTGCACCACGATCCCGGTGTGGTCGTTCCACCGAGCCTGCTCGGGGATGGCCTCCTCGACCCAGCTCTTGAGCTCCGCGTCGTCCCGTACGTATGCCTTGAGCAGGTCTCGCCTGCTCACGACGCCCATCAGCCGCCCCTCCGCGTCCACCACGACCAAGCGCTTGACGTCGTGCTCGTCCATGAGCCGGGCGGCGGTCACGGTGGACACGTCCGGCGCGACCGTCATCGCCGGCGCCGACATCAGCTCGGCCGCCGTGGCGGCGTCGGCCTTCTCCTGACCGTGCTCACCGCGCCCGGCCAGCCTGCGGCGCAACCGGGCACGCAGCCGGGGCCGATAGTCCTCCCCGTAGTACTGCTCCCGGAACTCCTCCTTACGCAGCAGATCCGCCTCCGACACCACGCCGGCGACCCGCCCGTCGTCCTCCAGCACGGGCACGGCACTGACCCCACGCCGCACGAGCAACTCGGCGACGTCCTTGAACGGCGTGTCGGGTTTCACCGAGGCCACATGCGTGGTCATCACGTCTCTCACGCTGATCCGCACCATCGGATGCTTCCCTTCCTCTGAACGTCCATGGCACCATCGCGCCGAAGGCGACCTGTAGGGCCGGAAGTCCCCCATGCCAACGCTTTGGTCAGGGTGCTTTCCGCGGCAGGACCCAGCTGGACTTCCGTGAGGGCCGAACAGCCTCGGAAGACAGGTCCAAAGTCCCTCCCGGGAGGTGACCTGTGGCCGTGACAGCAGGTCCGGCTTCGGATCTACTGTTCGGTCATGTCCGATGAGCGCCACCTGATCGGCCGCCTGCCTGGCAGGTGGTCGGTGGCGTCCATGACGGGCCTGCACCCTGACGGGCGGCGGGTCACACTTGTGAAAGCCCATCCCCAGACCCGCCGCCCGTTCGCCCGCAGGCACAGGTCGCCGGCTTCGCGACTCCCATGACCGGCTTCCACGTCCGACGGGTCTTCGACGAGCGCCGTCCCGTGGCCTGATCCGCTCATGACGGCCCTCAGCCGCACTTGCGCGGTTCGCACCCACCAGAGGCGATCGCCTCCAGGCCACTCGCCGCCCGGATGGTCTTCCCCGGGTGGCCCCTCCGGCTGACCAGAGTGTCCAGGTTGCGCTGCCTGTGACGGCGCAACCTGGAGTCTGCGGTGTCGCCACGACCTGTCACGGTCAGCGGGCGTTGGCTTGCTGAGCCTTGCGATGACCAGCCACCGAGCGGATCACGGTCACCGTCAGAGCCAGCGGGAGCGCGGCGGTGACGGCCAGCAGACCCAGGCCGAGGCCGTAGGAACCGAGCCGTCCGTAGATGAAGCCCATCACCAGCGGGGGTACGACGCCGCCGAGGCCGCCGGCGGCGCCGACCAGGCCGGTCACGGTGCCGACCTTGTCCGAAGGTGCGACCTGGGCGACGAGAGCCAAGGTGGCGCCGCTGCCCGCGCCGAGCGCGGCGGCCATGGAGAGGAAGGCGACCGTGCCGAGCGGCACCAGTCCCGGTGTGAGCGCCTGCACCCCTGCCATGACGGCGATGAGGACGAATGCCCCGGTCAGCACAGGAATGGGGCCGATGCGGTCCGACAGCCAGCCGCCGAGTGGCCGGGCCAGGACTGCCAGCGCCACGAACCCGGCCATGCGGTTGGCGGCGTCGGCCTGTTCGAGCCCGTAGCCGGTCTGCAGGTAGGCGGGCAGGTAGACGGAGAAGGCGACATAGCCGCCGAAGGCGACCGCGTACAACACGCACGCCTGCCAAGTGATCGACAACTTCACCGTGGCCGCCATGCGTGCCATCAGGGGCTGGGTCACGACGGCGCGGCCGGGGGCGTCCCGCAGCACCAGCCAGGCCACGACGGCATAGGCGGCGAGAACCGTGGCGGTGATCAGGAAAGGGGCGGCCGCGCCGCCGGTTCTCACCAGGGGGACGGTGGTCAGCGCGCTGATCGCGGTGCCTCCCATCCCAGCCCCGAAGACGCCCACCGCCAGGCCGCGCCGCCGCGGCGGGAACCAGGCGTTGACGAACGGCACGCCGACGGCGAAGACGGTCCCGCCGATGCCGAGGAAGAACCCGCCGACCAGCAGCGCCTGCTGCCCGGCCGACAACCCGAGCAGCTCCTTGAAACGCGGCCCTAACGGGCTGAGCAGCGCCCACGCCCAGAAGTCACCGCGAAGCCCACGGTCGCCAGGCCGAGCATCAAAGCGGGCCTGCGGCCGGTCGGTGCGTTCGTCATGCCGCGGCGCCCGCCTCGCGCAGCCGAGCCAGGTTGCCCGCCGGCCTCCGGGCGCTCGGTCATACCCGCGCTCCCAGCAGGATGTGGGCGACCACATCGGCGGCCGAGTGGTCATCCGGGAGGTCGTCGAGGAAGGCCGCGTCCTGGCCGAGCGTGAGCAGTGGGGGCTCGTCGTATCCGTCGGCGCGGTGCTGCCCAAGGCCGATGGAGGCGAGCAGGCCGTTGCACAGGCAGCGCCGGTCGGCCGCCTCCTCCGCAGGGCGCCCCTTACGCACGTAGGTGTCCACTGGCTCGGCCGGGCAGCGGTAGCCGATCGAGCCGTCCGCCTTCTGGTACGGCGTGCGCAGGTAGCCCAGGTCGCACAGCCGCGGGCGCGCCTCGTACACCTCCTGCTCCGACAGCGTCCCCGCCACGGCGGCGACCTTGAACGGGAACCCGGTGGGCGAGGCACGCGGGTCGTTGCGTACCTGAAGGGCGCCGCTCGCGGCCTGCTCGCGCAGGCGTCTGCGCAGGCCGGGGTCGAGGCCGGACTCCCGGCACAACGCGAAGGCCGACCCCACCTGGACCCCCTCCGCGCCTGCCTTCCAGGCCCGCTCGAGCCCACCGGGCGTGCCGTATCCGCCCGCCAGCCAGAACGGCAGCCCGAGCGCGGCGACCTTGCCCAGGTCGACCTCGTCGCGCGGCCCGTACACCGGCTCCCCCGCCGGGTCGAGCGTCATCCGGCCACGCGGCGGCGCACTGTGCCCGCCCGCCGCCGGAGTCTCGATCACGAATCCCTCCGGCCTGGTCACCGGGGAGCGGGCCAGGTAGGCGGCCAGCACGTGCGACGACACGACCGCCAGCAATCTGGGCCGCGGCAGCGGCGTCAGGTGGTGGCCGAGCAGCTGTACCGGATCGATCCCGATCGTGTGTCCGTCGCCACCCGCCACAGCCACCGAGATCCGCGCGGGACGGTGCTCGGCCAGGTCGTCGAGCAGCCGCGGGATCTCCGCAGGGATGCCGGCGCCAACCAGCACGTAGTCGGCGCCGGCCAGCATCGCGCCGTAAACGGCGGCCGGGGTGGCGAGCTGGATCTTCTCCAGGTAGTTCACCCCGACGGGCCCGTCGTGGCCCTCCTTGGCGAGAAAGACCTCGGCGAAGTTGGCCACCACGGCCAATTCGTCCCGGGCGCGGTTCGCCCGCAGCCCAAGTCGGGGCACGGGCCGGTACGGCACCTTTCGGCCGGTGCCGCCGGGCACGAAATAGCGGCTGAGCACCCGCTCGGCGATCCCGGGCACAGGAAAGCAGGCCAGCGCGCGGCGCAGGTGGCCGCCCGGGTCGCCGCGCTGCAGTCTTCTGGCCAGAGTGACGTCCAGCGCCGTGCCCGACACCACACCCAATTGCCCGGTCGCGGCGACCGCCCGGGCCAGCCGCCAGCCGGACACGCCCACGCCCATCCCGCCCTGGATCAGGACGGGCCGCACCGGCTCAGCCACGCCGGGCCTCCCGCGTGCGCCTGACGGCCGGCAGCCGGTCGAGGTCGGCGTACAGGTCCATGGTCGCGTCGTCGACACGGCGAAAGCGCCACGGTTGGGTGTTGCGCACTGGGTGCGCCGCGGCGGCGGCGTGGACCGGCCTGCGCACGCCGGCTCGCGTGGCGAAGGGCTTCTTCCCGTCCTCGGGCTGCGGGACGGCGTAGAGCGCGGCGCCGGTTCCGGTCATAGGGGCATTCCCAGCGCAGAGGTAAGAACGGACATGGACCCAAGATCCCGCGTTGCGCCGTGTTCACGGCAGGGACCAAAGTCCTTCAGAGCGCGTCCGATGGACCGTTGCCGCCAAGACACCTGTTGACCGTCGCCGGCTGCGTGGGGATCCGGAACCATGTCGCCCGGCGAGGTCGGGACCAAGGTCCCTAGGCCGGTTCCGACCGATCCGAGATATTCGGACCTATGACACCCATGCAGAAGATCGATGCGTACTGGCGTGCCGCGAACTATTTATCCGTGGGCCAGATTTACCTCCTCGACAACCCGCTGCTGACCGAGCCGCTGCGGCCCGAGCACGTGAAGCCGCGCCTCCTCGGCCATTGGGGCACCACGCCGGGGCTGAACTTCTGCTTCGCCCACCTCAACCGGATCATCGCCGAACGCGGCCAGGACATGATCTACATCGCCGGCCCCGGCCACGGCGGCCCGGCGGCGGTCGCCCACGCGTGGCTGGAAGGCACCTACAGCGAGAAATATCCAGACATCTCACAGGACGCCGCCGGTATGCGGCGGCTGTTCCGCCAGTTCTCCTTCCCGGGCGGCATCCCCAGCCATGTCGCGCCCGAGACGCCCGGCTCCATCCACGAGGGCGGCGAGCTCGGCTATTCACTCGCGCACGCCTTCGGTGCGGCCTTCGACAACCCGCGCCTCGTGGTCGCCTGCGTCGTCGGCGACGGCGAGGCCGAGACGGGCCCGCTTGCCGCGAGCTGGCACTCCAACAAGCTGCTCGACCCCTACCGTGACGGGGTGGTGCTGCCCATCCTGCACCTGAACGGCTACAAGATCGCCAACCCCACCGTGCTCGCCCGTATCCCCGGGGAAGAGCTGGTCAAACTCATGGAGGGGTACGGCTACCGCCCGCACCTCGTCGGCCCAGAGCACGAGGAGATGGCGCGGACCCTGGATGAGGTGTTCGACCGGATCGCCGCCTACAAGGACGGCCGCGCGGACCGCCTCCCCATGATCATCCTAAGGACGCCGAAGGGCTGGACGGGACCGCGCGAGGTCGACGGGCTGCCGGTGGAGGGCACCTGGCGAGCCCACCAGGTGCCGCTGTCCGGCGTCCGCGACAACCCCGAACACCTGGCCATGCTGGAGGCGTGGATGCGCTCCTACCGGCCGGAAGAGCTGTTCGACGCCGACGGCAGGCCGCTGCCCGCGCTGCTGCAGACGGTGCCCGAAGGGCCGCTGCGGATGAGCGCCAGCCCGCACGCCAACGGCGGCGAGCTGCTGAAGCCGCTGCGGCAGCCGGACTTCCGCGACTACGCCGTGGAGGTCAAATCACCCGCGCAGCAGACCAGCGAACCCACCCGAGTGCTCGGCCAATTCCTCCGCGACGTGATCGCCGCCAACCCGCACAACTTCCGGCTGATGGGCCCCGACGAGACCGCCTCCAACAGGCTGCAAGCCGTCTTCGACATCACCGACCGCGCGTGGAACGCCGCCATCGAGCCCACTGACGAGCATCTGGCCGCCGGCGGCCGGGTGATGGAGGTCTTGAGCGAGCACCTGTGCCAGGGCTGGCTGGAAGGCTACCTGCTGACCGGCAGGCACGGCCTGTTCAACTGCTACGAGGCATTCATCCACATCATCGACGCCATGTTCAACCAGCACGCCAAATGGCTGCAGGCCTCCAAGCGGATCCCGTGGCGGCGGCCCGTCGCCTCGCTCAACTACCTGCTGTCCTCACACGTGTGGCGGCAGGACCACAACGGCTTCAGCCACCAGGACCCCGGTTTCCTCGACCTGGTCGTCAACAAGAAGGCCGAAGTCGTCCGCGTCTACCTGCCGCCGGACGCCAACACCCTGCTCTCCGTCGGCGACCACTGCCTACGCTCCCGCGACTACATCAACGTGATCGTCGCCGGCAAGCAACCGGTGCTCGACCTGTTCACCATGGACGAGGCCATCGCGCACTGCACCCGCGGGCTGGGCATCCTGCCCTGGGCCTCCACCGACTCCGGCACCGAACCGGACGTCGTGCTGGCCTGCGCCGGCGACGTCCCCACCCTGGAGACCCTCGCCGCCGCCGCGATCCTGCGCGAGCACCTGCCGTCCCTGAAAGTACGGGTCGTCAACGTCGTGGACCTCATGCGGCTGCAGCCCCCGTCGGAGCACCCGCACGGCATGCCGGACGCCGAGTTCGACACCCTCTTCACCACCGACAAGCCGACCATCTTCAACTTCCACGGCTACCCGTGGCTGATCCACCGCCTCACCTATCGCCGTCACGGCCACCGTAACCTCCATGTGCGCGGCTACAAGGAAGAAGGCACCACCACCACGCCCTTCGACATGGCCATGCTCAACGACATCGACCGCTACCACCTCGTCATGGACGTCATCGACCGCGTCCCCGGCCTCGGCACCACCGCCGCGCACCTGCGCCAGCGGATGATCGACGCCCGTCTCCAAGCCCGCGCGTACACCCGCGAGCACGGCGAGGACCCCGTGGAAACAGGCTCGTGGACATGGCCGGCCACATTCTCGTCCTGAACACCGGATCCTCGTCGATCAAGTACGAACTGGTGGACGTCGAGACCCACGAACGTCCGGCCGGCGGCCTGGTCGAACGCATCGGCGAGGAGACCGGGCGGCTCATCCACCGGACCGGGGACAGGCCGCCGTACGTGCGGGAGCGGCCCTTCCCCAGGCATGGCGAGGGGCTGGACGCGATGATGGAGGCGTTCGCCGCGGCGGGGCCCGAACTGGAGCCCGTCGCGGTCGGGCACCGCATCGTCCACGGCGGCACCCGCTTCACCGAGACCGTGCTGATCGACGACGACGTGGTCGCCGCCATCGAGGAACTGGCCCCGCTCGCTCCCCTTCACAACCCGGTCAATCTCACCGGCGTCCGGGTCGCGCGCAAGGCGTTCCCCGAGGTGCCGCAGGTGGCCGTGTTCGACACCGCCTTCCACCGCACCCTGGCGCCCGAGGCCTACACCTACGCCGTGCCTGGGGAGTGGGGCGTGCGGCGCTTCGGCTTCCACGGCACCTCTTGCGCGTACGTCTCCCGCCGCGCCGCCACCTTCCTCCGCCGCGACCTGGCCGACCTCAATCTGATCGTGCTGCACCTGGGCAACGGCGCCAGCGCCACCGCCGTCTCCGGCGGGCGCAGCATCGACACCTCCATGGGCATGACACCCCTGGAGGGGCTGGTCATGGGCACCCGCTCCGGCGATGTCGACCCGGCCCTCACCGGTTACCTCGCCCGCGTGAACGGGCTGGACGCCCAGCAGGTCGAGCACGCGCTCACCCACCACAGCGGCCTGCTCGCCCTGGCCGGCACCGGAGACATGCGCGAAGTACGCGCCCGCGACGACGACACCGCCCGTTTGGCCCTGGACATCTACACCCGCCGCATCCGCAAATACGTCGGCGCTTACTACGCGCTGCTCGGACGGGTGGACGCGATCGTGTTCACCGGCGGCGTGGGCGAACACGACCCCGCCACCCGGGCCGAATCCCTGACCGGGCTCGAACGGCTCGGCATCGCCGTGGACCAGGCACTCAACCAGGCCGACACGGCCGGCGAGCGGCCCGTCTCCACCGCGGGTGCCGAAGTGCCCGTGCTGGTCATCCCCACCGACGAGGAATGGGAGATCGCCCGCCAGGCCCACGCACTCGTTTCGCCGATTGCGGTCCCGCCGGCCGCCCGTCCGTCAGTCCAAGGGGACGTGCCGGCGTAGCCGGGTGCCGCCCTCCTCAGGAGCGTCCAGTTCGCTGGAGTCGTTCGGCAACCCGCGCAAGTTCGCCCGTATCGCCCGCCGGGTCGGCGGGCGCAAGCCGGTGCTGCTGGTCAAGAGCGGCCGCGGC
>NZ_JBSGFQ010000117.1:0-36249 GCF_053603495.1 Nonomuraea sp. NPDC004186
CAGCGCGGTGCGCTTCGACGGCGACCGCGTGGTGGCGTTCTACGACGGGCGGGCGAGTGCGGCGGAGAACTACGAGGAGCGCACCGGCATCGCCGCCGGTACGGACCCGGGCGCCTTGGTCGCGCTGGGCGAGGAGCCCGTGGCCGAGTCGCCGCATCGCGGCCGGGGCCTGCGTTATCTGGAGCTCGTGGACCTGCCGGGTGGCGGGGTCCGGCTGTATTACGAGTTCACCCGCCCGGACGGCGCCCACGAGTTGCGTACCGAGCTGCGGTGATCAGGACCGGCGGCCGTTACGTGACTGCCGCTGGCCCGGTGGCCGGGCGCCGACCAGCCCGCCGGAGCGCTCGCGGGGGCGGAGCCAGTCGCTGAAGTCCTCGCCGGTGACGCGCTGGAGCAGCCGGATGTCGTCGGCGAAGTAGGGGATGAGCCGCCTGCGCTGCTCCCAGGACAGGGGCCGCCGGGCCGGGCCGCGGCGCTGAAGCAGGGCCTCGACCGGCTCGGTCAGGGCGGCGGGCAGGCGCCGGCGCAGCGTGGACAGCATGAGGTGCCGGGCCCCTGCGGCCGGGTGCGCCGTCACGTTCTCGCGGGGAACCTCGGTGAGCAGCCCTTCGCGTACGCCGAGGAAGGCGCAGATCCGATCCAGCGTGGCGGCGGGCCGGTCGACGAGGTCCCGGTAACGGAAGATCAGCACCTGGTCCTGGGGGAAGAGGCCGAACAGCTGCTCCAGCTGTTCGCCGTACCGGCCTAGCCCGACATAGTGCCAGAAGTGCCCCCACCCGTCGGCGATGCGCCGCTGTTCGGCCTCGCACGCGCGGACCAGGTCGCCGATCGGCTCCAGCCCGGCCGACCACAGATGCGTCCAGTTGGAGTGGGCCCGCTCGACCGGGTCGCGCAGCGTCACGATGAGCCTGACGCCGGGGACGGCGGCGCGGATGCGCCGCTGGGCGGCCAGGTCGTAGAGATAGAAGGGCGTGGACTCGCCGGTCAGAGTGCCCGGGGGCGCCTCGGCGAACAGCGCCTCGTAGTCCGCGCGCCGCCAGACGTGCTCCTGATAGGTGGCGGCGTCGCCGGGACCGCCTCTGGCGGGCGGCGGGCCGTCGGTCAGGAAGAACTTCGGCTCCTTGACGGTGGACAGATAGAGCTCCGGGTGCTGCTGCAGCGCGCTGTGCAGGGCCGTCGTCCCTGCTTTGGGCACACCGGCGATCAGGAAATCAGGCAGGGACACCGTGTTCCTCCTGGCGCTCGTCAAAGTATCCCCATTTTCCTACCAGAAGTATGGGATATCAAGTACCCTATAAGTCGAGTAGGAAATAACTCTTGAAACCCGGAGAGCCCGTGTCCATCACCCAGACGCCGGTCTACGCAAGTCCCGTCGACCACGCCGCGTACGGTCATTACGGCCCCGGCCGTCTGCACCTCTCGCCGGACTGGAACCGTCCGATCTATCCCTTCCAGGGCCGCGTCACCGCCGACGGCTCCAGCGGATTCCTCGCCGAGCCCGGCCGCTACCACCTCTACGCCGCCTGGGTCTGCCCGTACGCCCAGCGCACCGCCATCGTCCGCAAGCTCAAGGGCCTGGAGGACGTGGTCTCGCTGTCGTACGTCGACGACGAGCGCGACGGCCGCGGCTGGGCGTTCAGGGAGCGCCGCGGCCCCGACCCGGTCAACGGCTTCACCCTGCTGGAGCAGGCCTACGAGGCCACCGAGCACGCGTACGGCGGCCACATCTCGGTCCCCGTGCTCTGGGACCGGCGGACGGGCCGGATCGTCAGCAACAACTTCCCCGACATCACCATCGACCTGGCCACCCAGTTCGAGCAGTGGGCCGACACCTCCGTCGACCTCTACCCGGACTCGCTCCGCCCGGAGATCAACAAACTCAACGGCTGGATCTACTACGACATCAACGCCGGCGTCTCCCGGGTGGCCCGCGCCGCCACCGAGGAAGACCGCGAAAGCGAGCGCCACCGCGTCGTCGCGGCCCTGGAGCGGCTGGACGAGCGCCTGTCCGGGCAGCGGTTCCTGGCCGGCGACACGATCACCGAGGCGGACGTGCGGCTGTGGGTGACGCTGGCCAGGTTCGACTCCGAGTACAACCGCGGCGACCTCATCAGCGAGCGGACGCTGACCGACTTCGAGCACCTGTGGCCGTACGCGCGCGACCTCTACCAGCGGCCGGCGTTCAGGGAGACGATCGAGGGGCTGCCCGCCGCCTGGGACTCCCCGCACGGGCGGGGCCGATGACGCGCGAGCAGGTCCATCCGGCGGTGTCCCGTTCGACATCCCACCAGGACCGAACCGGCGCCGCGCGCCGTCATCGACACCCCGCTCGACACCCGCTCGACACCCGCTCGACCCCGCTCGGCCCCGTGACCAGCGCTAATCAGACGAGAAAGACCATGAGCACCCTACGCGAGTACCTGTCACACAAACGCACCGCCCTGCTGGCCCGCCGGCAGGCACCCGCCGCCGGGCCGGTCCCGCTGCATGCCCACGTCACCGCCGAAGGCCGCAGCGGGATCCGGCGCATCAGGATCAGGGACTTCCAGATCATCAGCGACAGCGGGTCCGACTTCGCCGGCTACGACCTCGGCCCTACCTCGCCCGAGCTGCAGGCCGGCGTTCTGGGCAGCTGCGTCACGCACATCTTCCTGATCAAGGCGGCCGAGCTGGCGGTGCCGATCGACGCGCTGGAAGTGGACGTACAGGCCGAATACGACCCCAGGGCCCAGCAGCCGGGCGACGGCGACATTCCCGTGTACCCGCACAACTTCACCTATGAGGTGCTGATCGACTCGCCCGCCTCGGACGAGGAGCTGGCGAACCTGCACGCCGAGGTCGAGCGGGTGTGCCCCATCCTCAACCTGATCCGCAACCCACAGCCGGTCAGCGGAACGGTGATCCGGACCCGGGCCGGCGCGCCGGCCCTCTAAGGCCGGGACCGCCGGCCGAGCTCGATCTCGGAGCTCGTCGGCGCGACAGGGTGAACGGCCCACGACAGGCCCGGGCGAGTGATGCCGGCGGAGGGCTTTCTCACCCGCGACTCCGCGCACCGGTACCGTCTCGGGCCAAAGATCGCGACCCTGGCCGTGGCCTACGGGCGGAGCGGGCCGCCGGAGCACCTTCTCGCCGGCTACAACGGGCGGGGCGTGCACGGTCACACGGTTACCGAGCTCGGTATGCGGATCGTGTCGGGAGTTCTTCCCCAGGGCGCGGTCCTCGACCTCTCGTCGCTCGGCGCGGAGCTGGATCTGAGCATGACCGCACTACGTGAAGCGCTCAAGGTGCTGACCGCGAAGGGCCTGCTCGAGGCGGGGCAGCACCGTGGAACCGTGGTGCTGCCCCGCGAGCGGTGGAACCTGCTCGACGCCGACGTCATCCGTTGGCGCGGCGGGTGGCCAGTCGCAAACCGAGCACGACCAGGGCCGCTGTACCGAGAGCCGCCGCTGCGATGGGCGGCGCTTGCGCACAGCCGTCGGCGCCGAGATTGATCACGATCGTACGCGTGGTGTTGGATGAAGCGGTGAACCGTGGACCGCTGGAGCTGCTGCACGAGGCCGTCGACCGCACCAGAGCACTGACCCGCAGCCGCCCCGCCACCGGTCGCACCCACGATGACGCCGATCCCGTCGCCGGCAGCCTCGCGACCGACAGCGCGCAGCGCTTCGACCCCTTCCCGCTGCTGCGGGCTCTGGACGCGGCCGGAGCACGGGCCGTGGTGATCGGCCAGGTCGCCGGGATCCTGCACGGCTCAACGGAGCTGACCGGGGACCTCGACCTGCTGTGGGACGGAGCACCGGAGCAGGCCGACGCCCTGGCACACGCCTTCGCCGCCGCCGGCTGCACGTTGCTGGACGACGAACATCGCCCCATCCCGCCCAGGCCGCAGGCGTTCCTGCGTCCCAAGGTGCAGTTCGACTCCCCGCAGGTGAGCGGCGACTGCTGCACGCCCGACCTGCCGTGGGGAACACTGCCGGTACGTCCCTTGCTCGACCGGGCACTGACCGCCGTCGACACGGACGGTCTGCGGGTGCGCTACCTGCGCCGGGACGACCTCATCCTGATGCGTCGCGCCCTGGGACGCCCCAAGGACCTGCGCCGCGCCGAAGAACTCGAACGCCTTTGACAAGAACGCCGATACGTCGCCTTCGATCCCTACAGGCAGGCGACCGGTCTGGAAGTGGACAGCCTGGGCGATGCCGTTCGCGCGCGAGGCGTCCACAGAAAGTTTCCCTTCCTGACCTACCACGCGGTGCCCGGCGACGAGGCAGAGTTCGTCCGTCGCCTTCCACGGCTGGCACGGCATTACGGCCTTACCCGATGACCGCGAGTTCCGGAGTCTCGACTGCCGATCGCCCGCGGGCGTGCTCGCCAGGGGCCTCTGTCCTCTGACCGTGGGCAGATGGCGGGTACCACTCCGGGTGGATGCGTGCGGAACCGGCGGTTCCTACGATGGGCGGGTGGTGGTGACTCCCCGCTGGCTGTTACCGGCCGGCCTTGGGCTGCTGATGCTGCTGGTCGGGCTGTCGTGGGCGCAGACGATCACGCGTGGCTGCGGCTGCGGGTGGCCGTTCGCCGGAGGGGGCGCCCTCATCGTTCTCTGTCTCGTCATCGTGCGTACGGCGCCGGGCCGGCTCGCCGAGGTGGCCGGTCTCCTGGCCCCCGCGGCCATAGCGGCGCTCACGGGGCTCGCGGTCAACAGCATCGGCTGGTTCGTCCTGGTGATCTACATCGCGTTCGTCGCGCTGAACCTGCGGCTCTGGCCGGGCATCGCCATGTGGCTCGCCTCGCTTGCCGTGGTGGTCGCGGCGGCGTTCACCACGCCGGACCCCGGGTGGCCCAACTGGCTGGCCGCCGTGACGCTCGTCTTCTGGAGCGGCTGGGCCGCGCGCTACCGCATCGAGGTGGGCGAGCGGCTGCACCGCGCGGAGAGCACCGCCGCCGCTGCCGCCGCCCTGGCAGAACGGCAGCGGCTCGCCGCCGATCTGCACGACATCGTCGCGCACACGCTCGCCGTGACGGTGCTGCATCTGGGGGGTGCGCGGCTGGCGCTCGAGCACGATCCCGGGGAAGCGGCGGCGGGGATCGCCGAGGCCGAGCGCCTTGCCCGGCAGAGCATGGCGGAGCTGCGAAAGGTGGTCCGCGTTCTCGCCGAAGAAGGCTCCGACCCGGCCGTGGTCGCCCCCCAGCCCACCGCGCCCCGGCTACCCGAGCTCTTCGAGGAATACCGGACGGCGGGCCTGGAACTCGAGTCGAGCGTCGACGGTGAGCTGACGGCCGTGAGCCCGACGACCGGGATGGTGCTCTACCGGCTGATGCAGGAGGCACTGGCCAACGCGAGCCGCCACGCGCCGCGGAGTTCCGTCGAGGTACGGCTGCGCATATCGGAGGAAGGCGCCGTACGGGCCACGGTCACCAATTCCCTGCCCGGCAGCCCACCTCGGCACAATGGCGGCATGGGACTTCGCGCGATGGCCGACAGGGTGCGCATGGTCGGCGGCCACGTCACCGCCGGCGTCGAGAACGACCGGTGGGTCGTACGGACGGAGCTGCCCGCATGATCTCGGTGGTGCTCGTCGACGACCAGGAGCTCGCCAGGGCAGGACTGCGGACGATCCTGCGCCAGCCGTACGGGTTCGACGTGGTCGGCGAGGCGGCCGACGGCCAGGCCGCGCTGGCGGAGGTCGCGCGCGTCCGGCCCGACGCCGTGGTCATGGACATTCGCATGCCGCGCATGGACGGCGTCGAGGCCACCCGCGCGCTGCTGGCCGCGGATCCGGCGTCCCGCATCCTGGTGCTGACCACGTTCGGCGAGGACAACATTCTGGCGGCGGCTCTGCGGGCCGGCGCGTCAGGGTTCTGCCTCAAGGACGCTCCGGCCGAGGACATTCAGCGGGCCGTACGCGCGGTGGCGGCGGGCGACGGCTGGCTGGACCCCGCCGTCTGCGGGCGGGTCCTGCGGCGCTACCGCGCGGATCCGGTGACCGACCCTGACGCGGTCCGGCGGCTCGGCGACCTCACCGCCCGCGAACTCGACGTGCTCAAGCTCATCGGCCGGGGGCTCACGAACGCCGAGATCGCCCACCGGCTCGTGATCGGCGAGGGCACGATCAAGACCCACATCGGCCGGATCTTCACGAAGCTGGCGGTGCGCGACCGGGCCGCGGCGGTCGTCTTCGCGTTCGACCACGGCGTCGTCCGCCCCGGGGAGTCGCCGCCTATGCCTGGGGTCTGACCCCAGGTTCTGTTCCCGGCCAGACGACAGACAGCGGGCCATCGGAAACCGTGGAGGCATGCTTCTTCAAGCCCCCCGACTCCGGAACACCGCTCCCTCGCTCCCGGCGATCGCCTGGCGGACCATCGGTCCCATCGCGGGCGTCGTCGTGGTCACGTTGCTGATGCTGAGCCCGTGGTACGGCTACCACCGCGACGAGCTCTACTTCCGCATGCTCGGCCAGACTCCCGCCTGGGGGTACTTCGACCAGCCCCCGCTGACCCCGCTCCTCGCGCGGCTGTCCACGGGGCTGTTCGGGGACACCATCGTCGGCCTGCGGGTCGTCCCTGCACTGTGCGCGGGACTGCTGATCCTCCTCGGTGCCGCGATCACGCGGGAGCTCGGCGGCCGCGCGAACGCGCAGACGCTCGCCGCCGCCGGCCTCGGCACCGGGATGTTCCCCCTGCTCGCCGGGCACACCCTGCTGACCCAGTCGGCCGACTTCGTGTTCTGGACGGCCTGCATCCTGTGCGTGCTGCGTGCCCTGCTGCGCGGCGACGGGCGATGGTGGCTGGCGGCCGGCGCCGTCGCGGGAGCCGCCACGTTCAACAAGCACCTCATCGTCCTGCTGATCACGGGGCTGGCCACCGGGCTGCTCATCACGGTCGGCATGGCGGTGAAGGGACCGCGTGCCGTCTTCAGCGACAGGTGGTTCTGGTCCGGGGCGCTCCTGGCCGCGCTCATCGCCTCTCCGAACCTGCTCTACCAGGCCACCAACGGCTGGCCCCAGCTCACCATGGCCGCCACGCTCAGCGAATCCGTGAACCGGATCATGTTCGTGCCCATGCTGGTGGTGCTGCTCAGCATAGGAGCCTTCGCGATCGCCGTCGCCGGGTGGCTCTGGCTGCGCGGGCGGCCGGAGACCCGGCCGCTGGCCATCGCGTCCCTGGTGACGATCCTGCTCGGCTGGGCGTCGGGAGGACGGGCGGACTATGTCGCCGGGAGCCTGATCTTCGCCTTCGTGGCCGGCTGCGTGCCGGCCGCCGCGTGGACGGAGAGCCGGGTCGCCCGGCGTCGGCTGGTGTGGTGGGGGCTGCTCGGCACCTCGGTCATCGGGATCGCCGTGGCGCTGCCGCTGCTCCCGCTGTCGGCGCTCGGCTCCTCGCCGAACGAGGTGTCCAGGGAGTCCGTGGGCTGGCCGCGCTTCGCCGCCCAGGTGGCCGGGGTGTACCGAACGCTGCCGTCCGGAACGGTCGTGCTCACCGCGAACTACGGCGAAGCCGGCGCGCTGGACCGGTTCGCGCCGGACATCCCCGTCTACAGCGGGCACAACGAGCTGTGGTTCCAAGGCCCACCGCCGGAAACGGCTCAGACGGTGGTCGCCGTGGGGTTGCCGCCGGAGCGGTTGCGGCTGCGCTTCACGCGCTGCGAGTCCGCCGGGGCCATCGACCACGGCACCGGCGTCGCGAACGAGGAGCAGGGCCTGCCCGTCACGGTCTGCTCAGGACCGCGGACCTCGTGGAAGACCGCCTGGCCCGACTTCCGGCACGCGAGTTGAGGAGCGATCATGAACACCGTCCTGGTCATCACGCCGACCTACAACGAACGAGACACCCTGCCCGGCATCGTCGGCAGGATCCGCGCCGCCGTACCCGCCGCCCACATTCTCGTCGTCGACGACAACAGCCCCGACGGGACGGGCCTGATCGCGGACAGGCTCGCGGCCGAACTCGACGGCGTGCACGTCCTGCACCGGGAACGCAAGGAAGGGCTGGGCGCCGCGTACCTGGCGGGCTTCCGCTGGGGACTCGACCGGGGCTTCGACGCGCTGGTGGAGATCGACGCCGACGGCTCGCACCCTCCCGAGCGGCTGCCCGCCCTGCTGGACGCGGCCGAGCGGGCCGACCTCGTCATCGGCTCCCGCTGGGTGGCCGGCGGCCGCGTGGCGAACTGGCCGCGCAGACGGGAGCTCCTCTCTCGACTCGCGAACCGTTACGTACGGCTGGCGCTCCGGCTTCCCGTCGCCGACGCCACCGGCGGGTTCCGCGTCTACCGGGCCGCCGCGCTGGAGAAGATCCTCCTCGGAAGCGTGGAGTCACGGGGGTACTGCTTCCAGGTGGATCTCACGCTGCGAGCCGTACGTCACGGGTGCACGGTGGCGGAGGTGCCGATCACCTTCGTCGACCGTACGAGCGGGGCGAGCAAGATGAGCGCCGGTGTCCTCTTCGAGGCGCTCTGGCGGGTGACCATGTGGGCCCTCAGGACAGGGACACCCGATACTCACGCACCCACGCGTTCAGCTCGACGAGCTGCACCAGCAGCTGCGCGGCGCTAGCCCCGCCCGGCAGTTGCGCGCGCAGCTCGTCGGCGCCGATCCGTTTCAGCAGGTCGTTGAGCCGCGGCGCGTCGAACATGGCGCGCAGCGGCGACTCGCTCGCGTTCACGATCCACGTCGCCTCGCGTACCAGCGCCTGATCGTGGGCCGGGTTCTGGACGTGCGGGTACGCGCTCTTCTCCCGGGTCAGCGTCGTCGGCGGGAGGATGTCGGCCATCGCGTCCTTGAGCAGGCTCTTCAACCCGCCCGAGCACTTCATCGACCAGGGGACGTTCCAGACGTACTGGACGAGCCGGTGGTCGCAGAACGGCAGCCGCACGTGAAGCCCCTGCGCCGCGCTCATCCGCTCCTTGCGGTCGAGCACGACGGCGAGCGGCCCCGCCATCCCGAGATAGAGCACCTCCCGCATCCGCGCGTCCAGCCCCGCCTCACCCGGCAGGAGCGGCACCTCGCCGAGGAGTTGCGCGTAGCGCGCCTTCTCGTCACCGTCCCGCGCGAGCTCCGGCACGAGGAAGTCGGCGAGTTTCGGCCCGTCCCCGAGCCACGGGAAGGTGTCGCGCCGGATCAGTTCGGCCTTGAAGAGGTACGGATACCCGCCGAAGAACTCGTCCGCCGCCTCGCCGGACAGCGCCACCGTCGTGTCCTGCCGCATCCGCCGGAACAGCAGATACATCGACGCGTCGAACTGCCCCCACCCGGGAAGGTCGCGCGCGCGGCGCGTCGCCGGGATCGCGGCGAGCAGGTCCGGCATCGTCGCCGTGAGCGTGGTGTGCCTGCTGCCCATGTACTCGGCCGCCGCCGCGGCGTACGGCGCGTCCACGTCCGGGCGCAGCTCGGTCGGCGCGAAGTGCGCCTTGTCGCTGTCGAACTCGACGCAGTACGTATCGAGCGAGTGCGGCAGCAGCCGCGCCGCCAGCGCCGCCACCGACGTCGAGTCCACGCCGCCGGACAGCATCGCGCCGCACGGCCCCGACGCGGGCAACTGGCCCGCCACGGCGTCATGGAGCAGCTCCCGCACGCGTTCGGCGGTCTCGGCGGGCGTGTGGTCGTGCGGCTCGCTCGTCAGCCGCCAGTACGCGCGCGAAACCGGCCCGTGGTCGGGGGTGTACGTGATGACGTGCGCGGGTTTGACCTCGTGCACCCCGACGAGCAACGTCTCACCGGCGAGCGTGAGGCGCGGCTGCAGCGCGATCGTCATCAGCGACCGGTCGAGACGCGGTGTGAACAGCGGGTTCGCCATGATCCCCCTCGGGAGGGAGGCGAACAGGATCCCGCCCGGATAAGGGTGGTAGTAGAGCGGCTTCAGCCCCATGTGGTCCCGCGCCAGCAGCAACCGCCGGTCCCGCCCGTCCCAGATCGCGATCGCGAACGCGCCGACGAGACGGCCGACGAAGTCCGCGCCGTGCGTCAGGTAGGCGTGGAGCAGCACATCGGTGTCGGTGGCCACGGGGGACAGGCCGAGGGACCGGCGGAGAGCGGCCAGGTTGTAGATCGCGCCGTCGTACACGAGCACGACGGCCCCGTCGTCCGGCGAGGGCCCGCCGCGCGTGGCGAACAGCGCCGGTTGACGCCCTTCACCGGCGCCCGGGGTCGTGCGGCGGCGATGGCCCAGCGCCGCGTGCCTGATGATGTGGACCGCGCCTCCGTCAGGCCCGCGATCGTTCATCGTGTCCGTCATGGCGCTCACGACGTCCGCCCGTTCCATGAGGTCGCGTTCGAGGTCGATCCATCCGATGAGGCCGCCGCTCATCTGGCCAGCTCCCCTGCAGTAGTAGTAGGTCTCAGCTCCGCGAGCACCCGCCGTACGCGGGTCAGCGCCTCGCGGGTGCGGTCCGGCGCGTGGACGAGCGCGATGCGCAGGTGACCCGCGCCGGGGTTGGCCCCGCGGTCGGTGGCCGCGCCGAGGTAGCGGCCCGGCATCGCCGTCACCGCTTCCTCCCGCCACAGCAGGCGCGCCGCCTCCTCGTCGTCCGGTACGGGGAACCAGAGGAAGAATCCCGCCTCGGCCCGCCGATAACCGGCGAGATCGCCGAACAATTCGTCCGCGATGTCCCAGTTCGCGCTCACAGCCGACCGCAGGCGCGCGACGTGCGCGTCATCCGCCCACAGCCCCGCCGCCACCGCGCACACCGGTGCCGCGAGCGAGACCCCGCAGGTGCGGTTGTGGTTCGCGTACGCCGCCACGCTCCCCGGATCCCCGATCACGAACCCGGACCGCAGGCCCGGCATCCCGGACCGCTTGGACAGGCTGTGGAGCACCAGGAAGCGGCCCGCTTCGCTCGCCGTGCCGGACGTCAGGAATCCGCCGCCCGCGGACGCGCCGTGGACGAGGTCGATGTAGCACTCGTCGACGACGAGCAGCGCACCGGCCGCCCGCGTCGCCGCGCTGATCGCGCGTACCGTGCCGGGGGTGTGCGTCTCGCCGCGCGGGTTGCCCGGTGAACAGACGACGACCGCGGCGACGTCCCGCCGAGCGGCCACGGCGGCGGCGACCTCCGACGCGTGGCCGTAGAAGATCGCCCGGCCGCCCGCCGCCGACACCGCCGCGTGGTACGTGGGATAGAACGGATTGGGCAGGACGACCGCCGGAGCGGGCGAGCGGACCCTGCCGGAGACGGCGAGGGCGATGGCGGCCGCGACGGCCTGCTTCGTGCCGGGGGACGGCTCGATCGCGAGCGACCCTTCACGTACGGCGGCGCCGACGCGGGTGCCGAAGCGGCGTTCGAGCCAGCCCGTGTAGGCGGCGCGGAGCTCGGGGGTGCCGCCGAGCGGGGGATACCGCGTCCAGCCGGCCACGTCAGCCAGGAGCCGGCCGTCCACCGGCGGCGTGACGAGGCGAGCCTCCCCGAGGTGGAGGGGGATCGGGGTGACGCCGGCGGGTGCGGGAATCCCCGCCAGGAGCGCGCGCAGCCGGTCGAAGGCGCTCGGCGATGAGGTTGACGGCATCGATGAAGGGGCTCAGTCGCGGACGAGGTCGTTCAGGGCCGTCTTGCCGCGGGTGCGGTCGTCGGCGTGCTTGACGATGATCGCCGCATACACCGATATATCGGGATTGTTGGCGTCGATGCGGGAGCCCGGGACGACGACCGCGTTCTCGGGGACCTCGCCATACGTGACCTTTCCCGTGGCGCGGTCGACGATGGGGGTGGACCGCCCGAGGAAGACCCCCATGCCGATCACGGCGCCCCGCCGTACGACCACGCCCTCGGCGATTTCCGAGCGCGCGCCGACGAAGACCTCGTCCTCGACGATGACGGGCTGCTCACCGATGGGTTCGAGCACGCCGCCGATGCCGGCTCCGCCGGAGATGTGGCAGCGTGCACCGATCTGCGCGCAGGAGCCGACGGTGGCCCAGGTGTCGATCATCGTGCCCGGGCCGATGAAGGCGCCCACGTTGACGAAACACGGCATCAGCACGACCCCGGGCGCCACGTACGCGCCGTGGCGGACGACCCCGCCGGGGACCACGCGCAGGCGCGCGTCGCGGAAGACGGCGTCGTCCCAGGTCTCGAACTTGAGCGCGATCTTGTCGAAGCTCTTCGGCTGTCGCGGGCCGCCGGACCCGACCTCGTTCCGGCCGATCAGGAACGACAGCAGAATGAGCTTCTTCACGAACGTGTCGACCACCCACTCCGGCCCCTCCGGCCCCTCCGGCCCCTCCGGCCGTGCCGCGCGCAGCTCTCCACGGTCGAGGGCCGCGAGCCCGGCGGTGACGTGCGGCGCGAGGGCCGCCAGCTCGTCCGCGGACAACGACTCCCGCCGCTCGAAGGCGGTCTCGACCAAGCTCCTGTTCAAGGTCACGCTCCCCAGCGGACGGTCGCGATGTAGTCGTCATAGGTCTCGGCCCGCCGGATCTCCACCACGTCGCCGCCGTCGGTGAGCATCAGCTCGGCGGGACGCAGGCGGCCGTTGTAGGTGAAGCCCATGGAGTGGCCGTGGGCTCCGGTGTCGTGGATGAGCGCGATGTCGCCGTCGCGTGGCTCGGGCAGCTCGCGGTCGACGGCGAACTTGTCCAGGTTCTCGCAGAGCGCGCCGACGACGTCGAACCTGCCGATCTCCCTGCCTTCGGCGTAGGGGAGGGAGATGTGGTGGTACGCGCCGTACATGGCGGGCCGCATCAGTGACGACATCGAGGCGTCCAGGCCGACGAGCTCGTGGCCCTTGCGGCAGCGGTTGATGACACGGGTGACGAGGACGCCGTGCGGGCCGGTCACGTACCGGCCGATCTCGGTGAGGATGCGCGGCCCGCCGGGGCCGAAGAACTCCTCCCGGGCGGCGAGGATCTCGTCCGCGTACGCCCCGAAGTCGATGGGTTTGTCGTCCTCGTGGTACGGGATGCCGAGCCCGCCGCCGACGTTCACGTAGTCGAGCTCGATCCCGACGGCGTCGGCGAGCCGCGCGCCGTGCCGGATGACGTCGGTGGCCGCCCGCGCGGCGCGGCCGGTGTCGAGCTCGTTGGCGCAGGTCATGCCGTGGATGCCGAACCGTCGCGCGCCACGGGCGACGGCGTCCGCGTACGCGTCCGCGAGCTCGTGCACGGGCACGCCGAACTTGCTGTGCGCCGCGTTGCCCATGAGCGCGCAACCGGCGGCCAGGCCGGTGGGGGAGATGCGAAAGGCGACGGTCTCGGGAAGTTCATCGACCTTTTCCGCGAACGACCTGTCGTCGAACGTTATCAGCGCTCCCGCGGCGCGGGCCGTGCGATATTCGGACAGCGCGGTGTTGTTGGAGGTGAACACGATGTCGCCGGCCTGCGCGCCGGCCGCCCCGGCAAGGCGCACTTCCACCGCCGACGAGCAGTCGAAACCACTTCCGGCGGCGCGCAGCAACGCCAGGATATTCGGGTTCGGCAACGCCTTCACCGCAAAATATTGCCGGTACGAGGTGTCGCCGAATGCGCGCGTCATCGCCTCGTGGGTGGCCACGATGCCGCGCGCGTCGTAGAGGTGGAATGGCGTGCCGTAATCCGCGACAAGATCGGGGAGCAGCGGCAGCAGTCGCTCGGCGAATTCAGCCGACATTGGCAAGGCGGGATCCGATCGTCAGGGTACGAGCGCGACGCAGATCGTGCGGTTGCGTATTCCGCTCACGGGCCGCAAATACGGGAAATAATAGCTTTCCACCGGCTCGAACCCGAAAGAAATCAGGCTCTTGTGCAGATAGTCCTTCGCGATGAACCAGAACCCGTCCACGTGCTGGTGCGGCGCGAAGTCGGCCTTGGCGTCGCGGGGCGCGTCGTTGGACAGGACCAGGTACGTTCCCGGCCGCAGGTCCAGGTCGCGCAGTTTGCCGAGGGCGGGGGCGAGTTCGCCGGCCGCGTCGAAGAGGTGGCCCAGCAGGCCGTCGGCGTAGACGGCCGAGACGTCGGCGGCGTCGGCGGGACGCAGGTCGAAGTAGTCGACGGTGCGAGCGTCGACCCCCTTCTTCCTGGTCAGCTCGACGGCTTCGGCGTTGCAGTCGATGGCGCGCACGTCGCGGTCGTGCGCGACGAGGTCGCCTTCGACGAAGCCGTTGCCGCAGCCGAGCGACAGCACCGCCGCCCCGGGCGCGGTCAGCATCAGGATCTTGAGGACGATGTGCGCACGGTATTCGGGGACGTAGGTCGACGGGGTGATGGAGTCGTTGAAGGCGCCACCGCTCTCCCAAATGTCATAGATGCTCTGCGAGGCGGAGCCGACGGAGCGAGGCAGGCAGTAATAGTCGTGAATGCGCGCCAGCTCCGGTCTGGATTGCGGCACCCTTTCCCTCCCTGGGTTGACGGTGTCGAAGCCGTGCCGGCGGGGCGGATTTCTCGCCGTTGAGTTTCCGGTCGTCGGACGAGCGGCAGGAGCGTAACACGCGGCCGACGGCGGGCAAAGGCCCCTGTCCAATTCCGGCCGGAGCAAAGGCCGGCGCGCGCTCATTCGTTGGGTGTGAGAAGTTTGTAACATGTAAACTCGCTGGTCGGTGCCGGTGCGTGGATTTTGTCACGACACTTACCAGGGTCGCCCGCCGGGCCGATTATGGAAAATGAAAGTTTCCCGCGTCCTTGCGCCGCGCGACGGTCGGGTCGTATGCTCCCGCCGTGCTTGAGTTGATTCCCATCACGGCGGGTATTGGCACCGAAGTCCGCGGGATCGATGTCACCGGTTATATTTCCGACCATGATTTCGAGCGCATCTATCGCGCCTGGATCGACACCACCATTTTGCTGATCAGGGGTCAGGAAATGACCCCGGCCGAACAGGTGGAGTTCAGCCGCAGGTTCGGTCAGGTGGTCACGTACACCCGGTCCCAGTTCAACGCCGACGACCATCCCGAGATCCTCGTCCTGTCGAATCTGACCCGCGACGGCAAGCCGATCGGCTCGGCGTACAGCGGCCGGGTGTGGCACAGCGACGGCGCGTACCTGACCGCCCCGCCGGCGGGGTCGATGCTGTACGCGCGCGAGGTGCCGCCGGTCGGCGGGGACACCTGGTACGGCAACATGTACGCCGCCTACGAAGCGCTCCCGGACCAGGTCAAGGACCGGATCGCCGATCTCAGGGTCGTCATCAGCCGGGTCCGGTCACGGCCCTACAACTACCCGGACCGGCCGCCGCCCACCGCGAAGGAACGCGAGGAGTGGGCGGACGTCGCGCACCCGATCGTGAAGGTGCACGACGTGAGCGGACGCAAGGCCCTGTACGTCGGCGGCAACGTGCCGTGGCGGATCGAGGGGATGTCCGAGGACGAGAGCCGGCCGCTCATCACGTTTTTGCAGGAGTTCGCCACGATGCCGCGGTTCACCTACCGCCACCGGTGGCAGGCCGGCGACATCGTCCTGTGGGACAACCGCAGCGCCATGCACCGGGCCACCTCCTACGACCACGTCAAGCACCGGCGCCTGATGCACCGGACCACCCTCGCGGCGGCCGGTTAGATGCGGGCGGACTACATCATCGTGGGGGCGGGCGCGGCGGGGTGCGTGCTCGCGTCGCGCTTGTCCGAGGACCCCGGCACGCGGGTGCTCCTGCTGGAGTCGGGGTCGCGGCGGCGCAGCCCGCTGCTGTCGATCCCGGCCGCCGAGACCATCCTCATGGGCAACCCCAGGTACGACTGGTGCTTCGAGACCGACGCCGACCCGACGATCGGCGGCCGGACCCTGCGCATCCCCCGGGGGCGCCTGCTCGGCGGATCCAACCAGATCAACGGCATGATCTTCGTCCGCGGCCAGCGCGAGGACTACGACGAGTGGGAGCGGCTCGGCAACCCCGGCTGGTCGTGGGCCGGTGTCCTGCCGTACTTCAGGAGCCTGGAGAGCGCGGGGGTCGGCGGGCCGAGCCGGGGGAGCGACGGGCTGATCAGCGTCGGCCTGCCGCGCGAGCGTGACGAGCTGTGCGACGCGTTCCTGGTGGCCGCGCAGAAAGCCGGATACCGGGAGAACCCCGACTACAACTCCGGTGACCAGGAGGGCTTCGGCTACTACCAGGTCAACCACGACCGCGGCCGCCGCTCGTCGGCCGCGGGGACGTATCTCCGCCGTGCGTTGCGGCGGCCCAACCTCATGGTGCTCACCGAGGCGCATGTCACCGGGCTGCGGTTCGAGGGAACGCGCTGCGTCGGCGTCAGCTTTCGCCACCAGGGCCGGGCGCGGCAGGCCGGCTGCCGGCGCGAGGTGATCCTCAGCGCGGGGACCGTCCAGTCGCCGCAACTGCTCGAACTGTCGGGGATCGGCTCCGCCGACGTGCTCGCCGCGGCCGGGGTCCCGGTCGTGCACCATCTGCCCGGCGTCGGCGAGAACTTCCGCGATCACTACGCGACCCGGCTGCGCTGGCGGGTCCGCCGTCCCATCACGTTCAACGAGCGCTCGCGCGGCCTGCGCCTGGCCCGCGAGGTCGCCACGTACGTGACGCGCCGCCGGGGGCTGCTCAGCCTGCCCATCGCGCTCGGCCACGGGTTCGTCCGCTCGTCCGAGGCCGAGCAGCGGCCGGACCTCCAGTTCCACTTCGCTCCGGCCAGCTACGGCGCGGGGGCGACCCGGCGGCTGGACACGGCTCCCGGGATGACCGTCGGCGTCTATCCGCTGCGGCCCGAGTCGGCCGGGTCCATCCACATCCGCTCCGCCGACCCGATGGCCCCGCCCGCGATCCGGCCGCGCTTCCTCGCCGCCGAGGCCGACCGCGCGCGGCTGGTCGCCGGGATGCGCATCGCGCGCCGCGTCGTCGAGGATCCCGCGCTCGACGCGTACCGCGAGTTCGAGCTGATCCCGGGCAAGGACGTCCGGACCGACGACGAGCTGGTCGCCTACGCGCGGGAGAACGGCGACACGTCCTATCACCCGGTGGGGACGTGCCGGATGGGCGCCGACCCGATGTCGGTCGTCGACCACCGGCTGCGCGTCCACGGCCTGTCCGGGCTGCGCGTGATCGACGCCTCGGTGATGCCGACCATGGTCTCCGGCAACACGAACGCCGCGAGCATGATGATCGGCGAAAAAGGCGCAGCGCTCGTTATCGCCGATTTCCTGGAGAACGCATGAGGTTCGACTACGCACGCAATCTGGCCGCCGCCGGAACCTTCCGTGACTGGCGCAGCGCCTTCTGGCCGCCGTCCGACGGCTACCAGCTGGCCTGCCTCGACCTCGCGGCCGAGACCCCGGACCTCGGTGACGGCTTCCTCGCCGGGCTGGCCGCGCTGAAGGCGGCCGTCGACGCCGACTGGCAGCGGGTCAAGGAGGCGGCGGGGCCGCCCGAGGACGCGCGGGAAAGACGGCGCTTCCACGCCCCGGCGCTGGTCGCCTCCGCCATGCGTGACATCGCCAAGCACCTGCCCGGCGACGCCGACCGGCGCGCGCTCGCGCTGCGCGCCGACGCCGTCGAGCACGGCTACCCGGCCGAGGCCCTGTGCGAGCTGGCGGAGCTGCGGGAGGACGTGACGCTCGTCGCGGGCCATCTCGGCACCTGGTCGGGCAAGGACCCCGGCGGGCTGCCCACGGCGTTCGCCTGCCGCCGCGACGACGTGGGGCAGGAGTTCGTGGCCGCCGCGCTCGCCGAGCGGCACCAGGTCGAGCCGTACCTGCGCACGCTCATGGCGGACCTCCGGCTCGGCGACCTGCCGGCGTTCGGCGCGACCCGGCTGTTCTTCATGGCCGGGGAGGGCAACCTGCACCCCAAGCACATCGCGTACTTCCTGCCGGAGGACGAAGGGGTCGACGAGTCGCCGTACAAGAAGACCTACTACTTCCGCAACACCCACCGGGCCGTCCTCGACACGGTGTCCGGGCCGCTCTCCGCCCGGTACGCGCGGGTGGGGAACGGGTTCGACCCGGCGGCCGAGCGGTTCGCGGGGATTCCGACGCTCGGGGTGCTCAGCCACGAGTTCGGGCACTTCGTGCACCGGCCCGCCACGGACTTCACCCCGCTGTGGACCGCCGACCCGTGGGTCGTGGGGGTGCTCCAGGAGACGGCCGCCGACGTGTTCGGCATCCTCGTCCTCGCCGAGGTGTGGGCCGGGCCGCTCGGGCTGGACCAGGCCGACGTCATCGCGTACTACCTGGCCGAGTGCCTGCGTTACGTGGATCGCGGGCTCGGCACGTTCCCCGACAGCGACGGCTTGTTCCTCCAGCTGTCCTACCTCGCGAAGCTCGGCGCGCTCGCGCTCGACGGCCCCGCCCTCGCCGGTGAGCCGGACGCGGTGCTCGCCGGGCTGCGGTCGCTGGCCCGCGTCCTCGCCGAGACCCTGTTGTTGCCGGACCCCGGCCCCGCGCTCGCCCTCCACGCCGCGTACGGCCCGGCCGACCTCGGGCCCCTCGAGCCGCTGGTCGAGGAGTTACGCCGCAGGCCCATGCGGTCCGTCGAGTACGTCCAGGAACACCTCCATGTTCGTTGACTCCTTGGTGGACAGGCTCGCCGAGCACCCCGGGCAGCGGATGCGGTTCCTGTCGCGCGACGGGAGCACGCTGGTCAAGACGTACGCCGAGATCCACGACGACGCCCGCCGGCTGATGGCCGAGTTGCGCGACAGCGGCCTCGGCGCGGGCGACCTCGTCGGCGTGCTCGGCCCCAACTCCTACGAGTGGATCCTCGCCGACCTCGCGCTGCTCGCCCTCGGCTGCGTCCCCGTCGCCATCCCCGCGGAGAACCGTCACGATCCCGCGGAGATCGGCGCGCTCGTCGGCACGTACCGGCTGGCCGCGCTGCTGGTGACCCGGGCGCTCCCGGGCGAGGCCGGCCTGCCCGCGGCCACCGCGGTCCTCTCCGACCGGCCGGTCAAGCTCGACCCGGTACGGCACGCCGACGCTCCGGCGCTGCCGCCCGGCGTGCGCACGATCGCGTTCTCCTCGGGCACCGCGGGGACGCAGAAGGGCCTGCTGCTCACCGACGACGGCATCGCCAACACCGTCGAGCTGTCGGCCCGAGCGTGGCAGGTCACGCCGGACGACGACATCGCGATCGTGATGCCGTACTCGAACTTCCAGCAGCGCTACCTCACCTACCTCGCGATCTGGACGGGCTGCGCGGCCACCGTCGTCCCGCCGGAGATCATGTTCCAGGCCTTCAAGACCGTGGAACCCACGATCATCCTCGGCCCGCCGTCCTTCTTCGAGCTGCTCCACAACCGGGTCATGGCCGCCGCCCCGGCCGAGCGCATGGACAAGGGCCGCGGGTGGCTGTCGATGTACGGGTCGCGGGTGCGGCTCATGTACACCGGGTCCGCGCCGGTGCCGCCGGCCATGGTCACCCTGTTCCAGGAGCTCGGCGCGCCGCTCTACGAGCTCTACGGCAGCACCGAGATCGGCTGGATCGCCATGAACGTGCCGGGCCAGGCCAGGGTCGGCAGCGCAGGACGGCCCGTGGACGGCATCACCGTCGAACTCGGCGACGACGGCGAGGTCGTCGTGCGCGCCGAACGGCCCCAGGTCGTCGGATACGTGTACGAAGGCGTCGACACGCAGGACGCGGTCTTCCTCCCCGACGGCAGGATCGCCACCGGCGACCTCGGGGTCCTCGAGGACGGGTTCCTGAGGCTCACCGGCCGCAAGAAGAACGTGATCATCACCCGCAGCGGGGTGAAGATCAACCCGGCCGAGCTGGAAGCCGACGTCGAACGCGCCTTTCCCGGCGTCCGCGCCATGGTGGCCCTGCCGGACGGCGCCGCGCTGCTCGCCTGCGTCATCTGGACCGAGGACGCGGACAGTGCGCGCGAGATCGAGGCGTACATCAAGCGGAGGAACGCGGGCCGCGAGCCGTCGCACCGGATCGCGACGACTCTCGTCCGCCCGGCGGAGGAGCTCACCGTGGAGAGCGGTCTGCTGACCCGGAACTTCAAGATCGACCGTGGCGCGGTCGCGCGCGCCGTCTGGGGGAGTGGCGACAGGTGACCGAGGACGCGCTCTGCCAGATCATCGCCAGCGTTCTGCCCGGCAGGGACGTGGCGCCGTCCATGAGCCTCAGGAACGACCTCGGCATCGACTCGATCGGGCTCATGAGCATCGTGTTCGTCCTCGAGGAGCAGACCGGCATCGACGCCATGAGCCGCATGGGGGAGTTCATCGAGGCCGAGTACGTGCACGACATCGTCGGCATCTGCCTGGGAGCGAACCCATGACGATCATCGACTTCCACTGCCACGTCGCGGCCGAGATGTGCTTCCCGCCGTCGTTCCGCGACGGGGTCATCGACAACATGGCCGCGGCCATGCAGGCGCGCGGCCTGCCCGCCACGAAGGAACGGCTGCGCCGCATGCACGACGCGACCCTCCAGGACCCGCTGTGCGACCAGCTCGTGAAGGAGATGGACGACGCGGGGATCGACGAGGCCGTCCTGCTGCTGCCGGATTTCACGTACGCGCTGAAGGACAGCACGCACTCCATCGAGGAGATCATCGATCACCACAAGGCGGTCGTCGATCGGCATCCCGGCCGCTTCCGCGTCCTGGCCGGCGTCGACCCGCGCTGGGGGGCCGACGGGATCGCGCTCTTCGAGCGGGCCGTCGTCGAGTACGGCTTCGACGGCATGAAGCTCTACCCGCCGTGCGGCTACCGTCTCGACGACAAGGCGCTCTACCCGTACTACGAGATCTGCGCGCAGCACCGGCTGCCGGTGCTGTCGCACATCGGCGCGACCTCCCCGGCGCTCGACTTCGAGATCGCGCTGCCCATCTACGTGGACCGGCCCGCGCGCGACTTCCCCGGCGTGGACTTCGTGCTCGCGCACGGCAGCGTCCACTACCCCGACGAGTGCGCGATGCTCTGCAACAACCGGCCGAACGTCTACATCGACGCCAGCGGTTACGAGGCCCCCGACGGCGTGGCCGGGCTCAACCGGTTCTTCCGCCGCAACATCAACCACAAGGTGCTGTTCGGCACCGACTGGCCGATCTTCCGGCTGCAGGGCAAGCAGACGAACTTCGTGGAACGACTCACGGCCGAAGGAGCCTTCCCGGCTGAGATGACCCAGGCCGATCGCGACCTGTTCATGGGGAAGAACGCGAAACGGCTCCTCGACAAGAAGGGCACAGGCAGATGACCACGTTGACCGACGGCCTCACCGCCGAGCAGGTCCAGTTCTTCAAGGACAACGGCTACGTCGGCCCCTTCGATCTCTACGAGCCCGACGAGGCTCAGAAGATCTGGAGCAAGGCCATGATCGAGATGGCGCTGTCGAAGAACAAGCCGCACAACTCGACGGTCATCAACTATGACCGGCACCTGGACTGCGACACGCTCTCCGAGCACATCTCGCGGCCGGAGATCGTGAACAAGCTGCGCTCGCTCCTGGGTGAGGACATCATCTGCTGGAAGTCCAACATCTTCCAGAAGCAGCCGGGCGACGCGGGCACCGGCTGGCACCAGGTCGAGAAGTACATCGTCGGCGAGACCACGACCGCCGCCACGCCGTCGCTGAGCTTCGCGTACGACCGCGACGACGACGCGGTCCTCCAGGACGTCAGCGTCTGGACCGCCTTCTCCCCGGCCCAGCGCGAGAACGGCTGCCTGCGCTTCATCCGCGGCAGCCAGAAGCGCTGGTTCTACGACGAGAACAAGCGGCTCACCAAGGGCCCGCAGCGCAAGACCGACTTCTTCGGCTACGACTACTCCGAGCTCCAGCTCGACCCCGACTGGGACCCGGAGAAGGAGGACGTCGTCGAGATGGAGATGGGCCCAGGGCAGTTCGTCCTGTTCGTCGAGAAGTGTGTCCACGGGTCCCTGCCCAACGTCAGCGACCAGACCCGCCTCGGCTACGCCTCCAGGTACGTGATCCCGCAGACCAAGGTGTACGAGAACGTGGACAGGCTGGTCGAGTTCGGCGACGAGATCGCCCTCGACTACCACGGCTGCGTCCTGGTCTCCGGCGAGGACAGGTACGGCTACAACCGCATCTACACCGAGAACCTCAACGGCTTCGCGTTCAAGCGGGTGGCCGCCGATGCCTGACATCGACGACCGGCTGCGGAACTTCGTCGACTTCCTCGGCACGCAGCCCATGGCGCCGGACCTCACCTACGACGAGGTCGCGCAGAGCAGGTCGCGCGCCGAGCTCGGGATCAGCTCGCTGAACATCCTCATCCTCGTCAACAGCTACATCGAGGAGAAGGCGAACGGACGGATCGCGTTGCGTCCCGAATGGGTGCCGATGCTCGAGGACATCGACGGCATCCTGTCGGTGATCGAGGAAATCGACGCGAGCGCGCCGGCCGAGGTCTGAGTGGGCGGCATCGGGTCCTTCGCGTACGTGGTCGGCGACGCCGAAGGCCGTCCTGAGGACATCCCCGGGTTCGAGGACCTGTGGCGCGCGGTGTCGCCGGACACCGCGTTCGCCGCGATGGGGACGGGCACCTACCGGAAGATGACCGGGCCGCTCGTCCCGTACGTCGTGGACTGCGTGGCGAAGGTGCTGAGCACGCACGGCGTCCGCGCGGGGGAGGTGGACCGGCTCGTGCTCGCGACCTCCGACGCCGTGCTCGGCCTGCTCGGCAGGGACGTCGCCGTCGAGGTCATGCGCGCCGCCGGGCTGACCGCGTGCGTTCCCGCGATCGTGTCGCTCCAGCAGTGCTGCAGCTCGCTCGAAGCCCTTCGGTACGCCTGGGGCCTGGCCGGCCCAGAGGTCGGCGCAGGCGCGCGCAACGTCGTGCTGGTGGCGCTGGACTTCACCCCGGACGACCGCGACCGGGTGAAGTCCTTCGCGCTCTTCGGGGACGCCGTGGCGGGCTGCCTGATCAGCCGTGACCACGGCGGCCTCACGCTCGCCGGGACCGGGCTGGCCGCGGACTTCTCCGGCATGGTCGGGCAGGACACGTTCGCGTCCCGGCAGGCGGTCGCCCGGGCCGCGCTGGACCAGGCGTTCCGCCAGGCGGGCCGGGTGCCGGGAGACGTCACGAAGATCTTCACCTCGAGCCTGTTCGCTCCCATCGTGAGCTTCAACGCGATGGCCGCCGGCCAGGCCCGCGAGCTCCTGCACTTCCAGGGGCCGATGACCCGGTACGGTCACTGCGGTAACGCGGACTGGCTGATCAACCTGATGGACCACACCGACAAGTCCGGCCCGGAGCGAGGAGCGCTCTACCTCGCGCAGGCCTCCGCACCGGGCTTCTTCGCGTGCGCACTACTGGAGGCAGAGTAAATGAAGATCGTGGTCGACGACCTGCGCGGACCGGAGATCGCCGCGTTCCTGGAGGAACACCTGCGGGAGATGCACGCCATCACCCCCGCCGAGAGCGTGTACGCGCTCGACCTCGACGCGCTGCGCGTCCCCGAGGTCACGTTCTGGTCGGTGTACGACGGCGACCAGCTCGTCGGCTGCGGCGCGATCAAGCGCATCGACGACGGGCACGGCGAGATCAAGTCCATGCGCACCGCCCACGAGCGGCGGCGCGACGGCATCGCGAGCCTGCTCCTCGCCCACATGCTGGAGGAGGCCAAGGCGATGGGCCTCGAGCGGCTCAGCCTGGAGACCGGCTCGACCGAGCACTTCGAGCAGGCGCGGAAGCTGTACGCGAAGTTCGGCTTCGAGCCCTGCGGTCCGTTCGCGGGCTACGGCCCCGACCCGCACAGCGCCTTCATGACCCGGACGCTCTGACGGCATGAAGGACGACGTCTACGACTACGACCAGCAGTTATACGACCGGTCGTTCCTCAACTGCTACCAGCGGCAGGCCATGGTCATGCTCGCCGAGCGGGTTCCCGACCTGCCGCTGGTCTTCTACAACTGCCTGGTCGGCGGCGACGACATCGCCGACCAGGTCATCCGCCTCGGCCGCCCGAAATACGACTTCCAGAGCAGGCTCCTCGACCCCGCGGCCCTCGCCCGCGTCGGGGTCGCCCGCGAATACGTCCCGTTCGACACCTACGCGCAGGCGCGCGAGCTCGTCATCGACACGGCCGGGCGCGCCGGTTACGTGATCCTGTTCGTGGACGTCTACTACCTCCCGCACACCCCCGAGTACCGGACCGACCACGTCGTGCACACGATCACGCTCACCTCGTACGCGGACGGGCACTGGTCGATCCTCGACGACAACCGGGCGAGCGTGCTGTGCCGGTACGCCTACCCCGAGGACGTCATCGCCGCGGCGTACGACAACGGGAAGCTGCGGCACGTCAGCTGGTTCCCGGCCGGCCCGTACGACGCCGCGGCGGCGGTGGCCGGGGCGTCGGCGGCGTTCTCCGAGGTGCTGCGGACGTACGACGACACGTACGCGCTGCTGGAGGGGGTCGCGGACCTGCTGGGGACGCGGTGGATCACGCCTGCGCGGACGATCGCCCTGCTTTATGACGCTTTTTCGGTGTATGAGGGGTCGCGGGCCTGCCTGCGGGAGTTCGCCGCGCGGCAACCGGCGTACGCGGATGTCGAGCCCGCGCTCGCGGACCTCGTCGGCCGGTGCAAGGACATCAGGAACCAGCTGATGATCGGCAAGGCGATCGGCCAGGTGGACGCGTTCCGCGTGGCCGCCGCGTGCGCGGAACTCCGCGCGGCGGAGGAGGACACGCTGAAGCGGCTGCGGGGACAAGGGGGAGCCTGATGGCGATCGATCCACGCCTGGTCGTGACCGGGTTCGGCCCGGACGGCGCGGCGGTGATCGTACGTGACACGCCCGTCGCGCCGATCACGGCCCGCGCGCTGCCCGGCCAGGAGATGTACCTGCTGTGGGGCAGCCCCGACGGCGGCGCGACCGTCGGACCGAAGGCCGCCGACCCGATCACGCTGCCGTTCTTCGCCGGAGCCGGCGGGACGCGGCTGCTGCTCGTACGCTTCCCGCCCGCGTCCTCGATCGTCGGACTGCCGTCCGCGCCGTCGCCCGAGGAGCAGGCAGAGATCGACGCCGAGGTCGAGGAGCGGCTCCCCGGGCTGATGGACGTCTTCGAACCCGGCGACCCGTCGGGGATGCACACCACCGACACCCTCGACTACGGCATCTGCCTCGAAGGCGAGCTCTGGCTCGAACTCGACTCCGGCGACGAGGTCCGGCTCACCCCCGGCGCGTGCGTCGTTCAGCAGGGGACCCGGCACGCCTGGCACAACCGCGCCGAGACACCGGCGCTGATGGCCTTCGTCGGCATCGGCGCGGAGCGGCCCTCATGAAGCGGCTCGTCGTCGTGGGGACGGGGCCGCGCCTGTACCGGGAGTTCATGCTGCGCCGGATCGGCGAGCGCTACGACGTCCACCTCGTCATCGGCCGGCCGGCCGAGTGGGAGGCGCCGTACGTCTCCGGGGTCAGCGTCGTACCCGGCATGACGGCGGACGGCATCGTGGCCGCCGTCCGGGCGGTCGTGGCACAAGGCGCCGCCGACGGCGCCGTTGACGGGGTCATGACGTGGGCCGAGGACCACGTCGTCGACACCGCGCTCGCCGCTGCCGCCGTCGGACTGCCCGGCCCGGGCCCCGAGGCCGCCCGCGCCTGCCGCGACAAGCACGTCACCCGCTCGGCCCTCGCCGCGCGCGGCGTGCCGCAGCCGCAGTCGGTGCTGGTCGCCGACGTGGCCGAGGCGCGTGCCGTGGCGGAGAAGTTCGGCTATCCGGTCGTCATCAAGCCCAGGGCCGGGGTCGCGAGCCAGGCCGTCGCGCTGGTCCGCGACGGCGAGGAACTGGCCGACCACTTCGCCTCCGCGCACCGCCTCCCGGCCGCCGATCTGCGCTCTCCGGACCGCTCCGTGATGATCGAGGAGTACCTGACCGGGGAGGAGATCGGCGTCGACTCCGTCGTACGGGACGGCCGGGTCCTGCCGGTCTTCGTCTCGCACAAGGAGATGGGCTACGCGCCGTACTTCGAGGAGACCGGCCACTGGACGCGCGGGGACGACCCGCTGCTCGGCGACCCCGCGATCACCCGCTTCCTCACCCAGGTGCACACGGCCATCGGGTACGCGACCGGCGCCACGCACACCGAGCTCAAGCTCACTGACGAGGGCCCGAAGCTCATCGAGATCAACGGCCGGCTCGGCGGTGACCTCATCTCGTACCTGTGCCACAGCGCCTCCGGCGTGGACCCGGGCCTGGCCCTGGCGGCGGTCTCGTGCGGCGACGTCCCCGACCTCACGCGGACGCGCGCGCTCTGCGCGGGGATCAGGTTCGCCTACCCGCCGTGGCACGAGACCCGCGTCGAGGAGATCGCCTTCGACGAGTCCGGCCTGCCGCCGGAGGCGGACCTGGCCGTCCCGCTCGTCCGCCCGGGAGAGGTCGTCCTGCTGCCGCACAAGGACCTCATGGAGGGCCGCGTCGCCTTCGCCACCGCCGCCGCGGCCACCCGTGAGGAGCTGTCCGCCGCGCTCGACCGGGCCCTGGCGGCGTTGCGCTGCACGTGGAGCCCCGCATGACCGACGTGTCGAAGGCACCCGCCGACGAGGCTCCCGCCGGAGTGATCCGCACGCTGCGCGAGCTGCCACGGCCGGCGATCGTGCTGCTGTTCGGCATCGCGCTGAACCGGATGGGGAGCTTCGTCGCGCTCTTCCTGGTCCTGTACCTGACCGGCATCGGCTACAGCCCCGCGCAGGCCGGCCTCGTTCTCACCGGGTTCGGGGTGGGGTCGATCGCGGGGACGTTCGTCGGCGGCAGCGTGACAGGGAGGTTCGGCGCGCGGGCGGTGATCGTGTGGTCGATGCTGCTGGGCGGCTTCTCCACCGCGGGGCTCGCCGCCGTGACGGCGATCGTCCCGTTGCTGATCGTCAGCTTCGCGGCCGGCGCGTTCGGGCAGATGTACCGCCCGGCGGCGGCGACGATGCTCGCCGAGCTGACGCCGCCGCAGCGGCTCGTGATGACGTCGGCCGCCAGCCGGTTCGGGCTCAACCTCGGCGCCGCCATCGGGCCGCTGCTCGGCGTGTGGCTGGCCGCCGCGTTCTCGTACCAGGTGGTCTTCGTCGTCAACGCCGTCGTCGACCTGCTCTTCGCCGTCGTCGTCCTGCTCGTCATGCCGGCCGGGCACCGCGCACGCGAGGACACCGCCGCACCCGAGGACACCGCTCGTTACCGTGACCTGCTACGGGACCGGCGGTTCCTGCTGTTCCTCGCCGGGATGTTCATCACGGCGGTCGCCGAGGTCCAATACCAGTCGACGCTGCCGCTCGAGGTGCAGCAACGCGGCTACCCGACCGCGCTCTACGGCGCGGTCGTCGCGCTCAACGGCGCGCTCGTGATTCTCGTCGAACTGCCGCTGACCACCCTCATCCAGCGCTTCTCCATGCGGGCCACCGTCGCCGCCGGCTGCCTCCTCCTCGGCATCGGCCTGGGCCTGTTCGGCCTGCCCTTCGGCCCGTGGGTCTTCATCCTCGGAGCCGTCGTCTGGACGCTGGGAGAGATCATCAGCGCCCCGTCCATCGGCGCGTATCCGGCCCTCGCCGCCCCGACGCCCGCCTTGCGGAGCCGCTACATCGGCGCGCTGTCCACCTGCCAGACGGCGGGCTGGGCCGTCGGCCCCAGCGTCGGCACGGCGTTGTTCGAGTACGTCGGTGGCGCGGTCTGGGTGATGTGCGCGGGTCTCGGCGTGCTCGCCTGTCTCGGCATGCGCGCGGGCGTCCGCGATCTCGTCCCGCGGTAGTCACGGCTCGCAATTTTGGAGCACGCGCTCTGTTATTCTGAGCCTCGGCGTTCTTCATCTGTCGTTCGAGGTAAGGAGTCGACTCCTCGTGCAGCTTCGAGTTGCGGCCATCGCCGTGGCCACCATGACGGCGGTCCTGCCGGCGCAGGCCCCCGCGTACGCGCAGGCCACTGCGTACGACCACCAAGACCCGGCCGATACGGGCTGCTGGAACTCCGCCCAGGTGGTGCGGACCGGCACGCTCGCCAGGCATCAGCCCCGCGGGGCCGCCGGGCGGATCCACCTCTGGTGGTCCCCCCGGTGCAAGACCAACTGGGTCGAGATCAGGACCGACTCCAAGGCGAGCGGCACCATCTACGTGTACACGGTGGACAACAGGAGGGACGCGTACGACTTCAAGCCGGGCAACAACGGCCGTCACTGGGGCAACATGCTCCGAGCCCCCAGAACCTGCGCCTGGGGCAGGGTCGAGGTGGAGTGGAACCCCGGCCGCCGCAGCGTCCAGACCGGCTCCGGCGGCACCGCGAAGGCGTGCGGCTGAGCGGCACTCCGGGTAATCGTTTACGGTCCCGCCCGGCCGGGCCCGACCTCTGACCTGTGCTCCCGACCGAGCGCGCCCTCGGTGAGATCCGTGGTGCGAACCGGGGCGGCCGATGTCGCGTATCCCATGCAGTACGGAGGGCGCGCGCAGGGCCTGGTGCCGGGGGCGCGCTCTCGAGCGGGACGGAGAGGGGGACATATCGCCACATCGTCGCTGCGCCCGTCCTTGCTTGGAAGAGCTTCAACGAGCGAGATGAGAGTCACGACATGTCTGTAGCCACGATTGCCCCGCGGATTGCGATCAAGAACGTGACCCCCGAAGTCTCCAGCGCGATGAGCGCCCTGCACGAGGCCGCTCTGGCCGCGGCGCAGGCGGCGGACATCGCGCCGGGACTGCTCCAGCTGATCAAGATTCGCGCGTCCCAGATCAACGGCTGTTCCCTCTCGCTCGACCGGCACACCCAGGACGCGCGGGCCATGGGGGAAACGGAGCAGCGCATCCGCGAGTTGCGGGCCTGGCGGAACAGCAAGCTCTTCGACGGCAGGGAGCGCGCCGCGCTGTCGCTGACCGAGGCGATCACCCTCGTCTTCGCGGGGCAGGTCCCGAACGAGGTGTACGCCGAGGCGGCGAGGCAGTTCGAGGAGACACAGCTCGCGGCGCTGATCTGGGCCGCGACAGTGATCAACGCGCACAACCGGATCGCGATCACCACCCGCCTGGAGGGCAGCGGCGCGCCGCCCGACGCGGACGCCCGTGGAGCGGCGTCCGTAGGGAGCCGGAGCATGTGGTGGACGTCAGCCCGGGCGGCGAATCCCGCCTGAGGATCTCCCGGACGGTGGAGGGCGCGATCCCGATCCCCGGTCTCGGCGCGCCGACCAGAAAGGCGCGCTTCTCGGGGCGGTCAGCTCTCCGTGGGCCGGCCGGCAAGGCGCGCTCCTCGGTGGTGAGCCACACCCGGTGCCGACGCCGAGCCGCCGGTTCTCAGGGGGTTGTCGCCGCTGATCCGATGCATCAACCGCCGGCATGAGCGTCGCCGCCGTCTCCTCATCCAGCGGGGACGGGCTCAGCCTGGTGATGTACGCGTCCTGGCGGGCGACGGCGTCGGCCACCGCCGGCGGGATCATCGTGGAGCGGCAGGCGATGGCCGGCAGGAATCCGGCGGCGGGCGGGTGGCGAAGCAGGAACTCGGTCGGTTCGAGCGACGGGGCGTCCGCCCAGTGCAGGTCGTCGAGTGCCGGCACGGCGCCGCGGCCGTCGATGAGGACCAGCCCGCATCCGTCGACGACGGCCTCCTGGATCCTGGCCAGTTCGCCGGTCCGCCCGACCAGTTCGGGGCGCAGTGTCCGGACAGATCCCAGCCTCGCCGACGTGCCGTCGGTCATGACCTCCTCCGGCGTGCGTGATGGTCTGTCGTGGCGGCAGGCGCAGATGCTCTGTGACGCCTCAGCACGCCGGGGATCTCACTCCTGAGGGGGCCCGAGGAGGGCAGCCGCGAGTATGGAGGCGAGCCACTCCTCGTACTCGGCCTCGCTCCACCCGCACGCCTCGGTCAGCTTCTCGAAGTTCTCCGTCGAGGTGAGGACATAGATCTGCTCGGCGGCCCTGGCCGGAGGGAGGTCCGGGCGCAGGGCTCCGAGAGCGTGCAGATGTTCGGCCGGTCCGCGGCTTCCCGTCAGCCTTTCGCGTTCGATGTCGGCCAGGAGGTCCTGGAGTCCCGCATCGGCCGGGGAGGCGGCGGCCGCCGCGCGCAGGACGCGGTGCACGGGCTTGATGCGCCGAAGGATCGCGGTGGCCATGGCGGCGTACAGGGCCAGTTTGCGTGCGGGGTCCGGTTCGTCGATGATCGCCTGGACCTCGGGGCGGTCGCTCTGCGGCAGGGGCTGGGCGTCTCCGGCCAGCGTGATGTCGTAGACGAGCTTGGCCAGCGCGGGTTTGCCGCCGGGGGCGGACGTGTACAGCGTCTGGACGGCCACGCCGGCCTCGCGCGCCACGTCGGCCATGGTGGTGTCGGCGTAGCCGTTCCTGATCATCAACTCCCGCGCCGCCGTCGCGATCTTCTGCCGCGTGGCCTGGGCCTGCTCCTGGCGCAGCGCACTGGAGTAGGGGCGTCGCTTCTTCTGCTCGGTCATCGCAAGCCATGATTTCAGACGTATATTGACTAGATGTACGTCTAATGAAAGAGTAGCAATACGGTTAAATCTTCGTCGTGGAGGGGCGTGCGGTGTCCCTGGTTCTCGTCGCGTCCAGGACGGTCGCGTTACTGCTGGTCGGCCTGTACGCGGGCGGCGTCCTCTTCGTGGTGATCGCCCCGTCCGTGGCTCGCATGCCGGGGCTCGCGTACGTCAGGTACTGGCAGGCCCTCAACGTCGACTACGGCCGCGCCATGCCGCCACTCCTCCTGGCCGGGATCGTGGCGATGATTGTTGTTTCGGTCCTGTCGTGGCGCCGCGGATGGCTCGTCTTCGGCGTCAGTTCGGCCGCGCTGATCCTGGTGATCCTCACCGTCGTCGTCACCCTGACAGGTCTGGAGCCTCTCAACCGGATCGCGGACGCCTGGGATCCCGATCAGCTGCCCGCCGACTGGCGGGAGAGCCGCCGGCGGTGGTTGCACCTGCACCTCATCCGTACGGCGCTCGCCCTCGCGGCGTTCGCATGCCTGATCACCGCCCAGGTCCTCGACCGAGGACCGGATCCCCTGTCCGAGGCGGGCCCGGCCCGCGTTGATCAAGCGGTGTCGCCCGGGGCCGGATCGTGATCCGCTCCCACGCCCAGGACGTCACGTCCGGCCGCCGCGGTCCGCGTCGGCTGCGTTCTTGCGGACCAAGGTGTCTGACCGCCTGCTGAGCGTCCCGGAACGCGCCCTTGGTTCCGGAGTTGCTCCCATGCGTCGGCCGGTCGTCGTTCGTGGTTGCCGGTGACAGTGGTTCGCAAGGGCGTCGGGGTGAAATATGGGTCATCTCGACAGGCTCAAACGGAGTATCGGTGCGTGGAAGTATGAAATGTCCGGACTGTGGTGCGGTGTTGTCCGGGACCGGATCCCCGGAGCCGGTGTCCAGGTGCCCGAGGTGTGAGCTGCCTCTGGAGGGGCCCGCCGCGCACGAGCTCTGGCAGGTGGATCAGGCTCTCGCCGGGCTGAGGGATCAGCAGGCCAGGCTGCAGGCCCGCCGTACGGAACTGCTCGGCATCCTGCGCGCCGGCGCCGCGGGTCAGGGTGCGGCTGGGACGGGTGCGGCGGGTCAGGGGGCGGCAGGCGCGGGTGTGGCGGGCCAGGGGGCTGCGGGGGTGGCGCCTCCCTACGCGGGCGGATTGCCGCCGTATCCGGGGGTGGCGGCCGGGCCTGGAGGTGCGGGGCCCGGTGGTCCGGGGCGGGAGGTCTCTCCGGGTGCCGCGAAGAATGTCCTGCTCATTCTTGGTGGGCTGCTGCTGACGGTGGCGGCGGTGGTGTTCACCGTGGTGAGCTGGGGGCAGATGAGCATGGCCGGGCGGGCGGCCGTGCTGGCCGCGTTCACCGCGCTGGTCATGCTGGCGCCGGTCGTGCTGATCCGGCGCAGGCTCACCGCGACGGCTGAGACCGTGGCCGGGCTCGCGGTCGTGTTGCTGCTGCTCGACGGGTACGCGGCCAGGCGGGTGGGCTTCCTCGGGGTCGACGCGCTCGACGCGCTGCACTACACGGCGGGGGTGTTCGGGCTCACCTCGCTCATTCTGGTGGCTTATGCCCGGGTCACCCGGCTGCGCGGACCCGCTCCGGTCGCCGTGGTGCTGGCGCAGCCGGTCCTGCCGCTGCTGACCGGCGACCTGCCGGAGACCTGGCTGGTGGCCATGTTGGTGGCCACGGCGGCCTTGGACGTCCCCCTGGTCCGTTATGGCCGGGGAGCGGTGCGGGTGACGGCCGCCGTGGCAGGCAGCGGGGTCGCGACCCTCGCCTTGCTGGTGGGCGCGGTGGATGCGCTCGGGTCCCCTTCCGTCGGTCAGGCCCTGGTCAGGTCGGTGCCGCTGGTCGCGCTGGCTCTGCTCGGCGGGTTCGTGACGTGGCTGCTGGCCAGGCCGGGCAGGGCTCTGGGGGAGACCTGGGCCTCCGTGGTCACCGCCGGGACCGCGCTCACGCTGATCGCCGTCCCGGCGGCGCTGGCGCAGCCGGTGCTGGTCGGGCCGGGAACGGACTGGCGTCCTCTGGCGTACCTCGTTCCCGCACTCGTGGTGGTGCTCGCCGCCGCCTGGCTGCCCTGGCGGCGGGTACGGCTGGCGGGCATGGCCACCGGTGGGCTGGTGGCGCTGCTGACCACGCTGGTGGTGCTGCCTCGGCTCGTGGCCACGCTGGTGGCACCGCTGGCCTGGCTGGACGTGCTCTGGACGGGCACGTGGAACGCGCGGCAGTGGCCGCCGTTCGAGATGGCGACTCCGGCGGACGTGGCGGTGCTGGGCACGTTGGCGGCCGGCCTCCTGGCGGTGGCCGTGCGCGGCATCGACGGGTGGCCGATGCCGATGAAGGGGGCAGTGTCCGAGGCAGCGGTGTCCGAGGCAGCGGTGTCCCACGCAGCGGTGTCCCGCGCGCCGGTGTCCCGTGCGCCGGTGTCCGGGGGGCTGGTGTTCCGGGTGCTGGCGGTCGGGGCGCTGGTGGCCGGAATGCTCATGGTCGCGGTCGCACCCCAAGCCTTCGCGATGCCCTACCCGGCCGCGGTGGCGGGGCTGGCGGGGCTGGCCGTCGCGCCGGCGGTGGCCGCCACACTCGGCAGGGCGCCCTGGTGGGCGGTGGCCTGCGCGCTCGTCGCCGGTCCGGCCGCGGTACGGGCGGCGGCGTACGCGTTCGGCAGCCAGCCGGCGACGCTGATCGTGCTGCCGATCCTGGCGCTGGTGGCCGCCGCCATGGCGCTGGTGGCCAGGCTGAAGGGGCTGCGGGTCTGGGGGCTGGGATTCGCCGCGCTGTTCCTCGGGCTGGAGGCGGTGGCGGTGGGGTTCTCGCTGGGCCTGCGCGTCCTGGTCGCGGCGAGCGTGGGATTCGCCGTGGCCGGAGTGCTGGTGCTGCTCATGTCGCTGTGGGCAGGTGGTGCGAGCGGCCTCAGGTACGCCGGCACCACCCTGCTGCTGCTGGCCTCGTGGCTGCGGCTGGGGGCGGACGAGGTCACCGTCGTCGAGGCGTACACGGTGCCGTGCTCGCTGGTGCTGCTGGGATCCGGCTGGTTGCGGCGGCGCGGCACGCCGGTCTCGTCGTGGGCGGCCTACGGCACGGGCCTCTCCTTCACGATGCTCCCCAGCCTGGTGGTCGTCTACTCGGACACGGAATGGCGGCGGTCGCTGGCACTCGGCGTGCTGGCGCTGGCGGTGCTGTTCGCCGGAGCCCGGTCCCGGCTGCAGGCGCCCACGGTGATCGGGGGCGTCGTGCTCGCCGGGGTCGTGGTGCGGGAACTGGCCCCGTACGTGTCGGAGATGTTCCTCGCGGTGCCGCGCTGGGTGCCGATCGCCGTCGGCGGGGTGCTGCTCGTGGTCGTCGGGGCGACGTACGAGGCTCGCATGCGGGACCTGCGCCGGGTGCGTGACGTCCTGCGGGCGATGGGGTGACCGGCGGACTTCGCCGCCGCGCCTCTGACGTCGGGGGAGCTGACGACGTCCGCGGCGAAGAGGTTCTCCAGGGCTGTCAGGTTCCCCTCCTGGGAGGCGTCGAGGAAGGCCGACAGGAGGCGGCGGTGTTCGTCGGTGCCGATCGACCCGCGCCGGGTGGTGCTCAGGTGCTTGCGGGCGCGGCTCACCAGCTGGCGGACGTTGGCCGGGCTGAGCTGGATGACCTCGGCGATCTGCTCGTAGGGATAGACGAAGGCCTCACGGAGGATGTACGCGGCCCGCTGGGCCGAGGTGAGCTTCTCCAGCAGTAACAGCAGGGCGAGTTCGAGCGCCTCACCTCGCTCGGCTCCGGCGGCGGGGTCGGCGCCGGTGTCGATGGGTTCGGGCAGCCAGGGGCCGACGTAGGTCTCGCGGCGGGACCGGGCGGACTGCACGGCGTTGATGGACAGCCGCGTCGTGATCAGGGTCAGGAACGCCGCCGGGTTGGCGACGGCCGAGCGTTCGGTGTTCTGCCAGCGCAGCCAGGTTTCCTGGACGATGTCCTCGGCCTCCGCCGAGCCGGCGAGCATCCGGTAGGCGATGCCGAACAGGCGCGGACGCACCTCGACGAAGGTGGCGGCGGCCTGGTCGAGGGAGCTCGAGTGGTCTGGTCCGTAAGCCGCCGTGGTGGTGCTCATGAGTTGTCCTTTCCGAAGAACCGCGATCGCCTGGGCGACGGCGGCCCGCGCGGCACGGGTGCCGGAGGCGGGCTTGAGCAGCGTGAAGTCGCGGCGGACGCTGGTGATGGGGAGGCACGCCTCGGCGAGGCGGCGGTGATCTCGGCGCGCTTGAGCAGGCGTGGGTGGTGCGGGTGTCCCGGAAACGGGTGGTCAGGCAGGGGCTGTCGGTTCGGCCTGCCGGCGGGCGCCTGTCGCCGACACCACAAACTGTGGCCGGGTGGGTGCCCCGGTCGCATCAGGGAGATGCCTGGCCAGGGTCCCCGGTGAGGAGCCGGTCAGCCCCGGGAGTCACCGGGCGGCCGGGCCGTACGAGCCCGCCTGCGACGTGCCTCCGTTGGGAAGGGGCGAACTCAGAGGATGTCGTCGAGCTGGTGGCGGGAGGTGACGCCGAGTTTCGTGAAGACCTTGCGCAGGTGGTATTCGACGGTGCGCGGGCTGACGTACAGGCGCTCCGCGATCTCCTTGTTGGTCAGGCCGGCCCGGGCCAGCCTGGCGATCTGCGCCTCCTGCGGGGTGAGCTGCTCCGTGGTCTCGACGTTCCGCTTCCTGGCGGTCTCCCCGGTGGCCTGGAGCTCGCGTGCGGCCCGGTCGGCGAAGGCCTTCATGCCGATCCCGGTGAACAGGTCGAAGGCGGTTCGGAGGTTCTCGCGGGCCTCGACGCGGCGGCGTTCGCGGCGGAGCCATTCGCCGTAGAGCAGGTGGGCGCGGGCGAGGTCGACGCGCATGCGGGTGCGGCCGAGCCGGTCGATGGCCTCGCGGTGGAGGCGGTCGGCCTGCTCTCCGTCGCAGAGCAGCGCCCGGCAGCGGGCCTCGAGGCCGAGGCCCCAGTCCGTGCCGCCCGCCCGGGTGGAGCGGGAGAGCCGCTCCAGCGTACGGGCGGCCAGGTCGTGCCGGCCGGTACGCGCGGCGGCCTCGACGAGTTCGAGGGGAGCCCACTGGACCCCGCAGCCGCCCGGCGCCCGGTGGTCCACGCCGGCCTGCAGAACGGCTTCCAGAGCCTTCTCGTACTGGCCGAGCCCGTTGTAGAGGACGGACCGGACCCAATGGCTGATCTCCAGCGTCCTCCCCTCCCCGCGCACCGCTCCTTCCTTCGCGATGATCTCCGCGAGCTGCTCGGTCTCCTCCTCGTCTCCCCGCCACGCCGCGAGGCCGAGGTCGCCGCCCGTCTGCACCATCGCTCCCGAGGTGGTCCAGACGTCGGCGGCGACCGCGTTCGCCTTCGCCTCCTCGTTCTGGGTCTCGGCCTCCGCCAGGTCACCCTCGAACAGGAACAGCATCGTGGACAGGCTGAGCGCCAGGGGCAGTAGCGCGAGCGCCCCGGAGCCGCGGATCAGGCGGAGGTAGTGCCGGGTCAGGTCGCGACCGGCCTCGTCGTCCCACAGGCTCATGACGGAGAAGTTGACGAACCAGACCCACCGGAGCTGTTCGGCGGGCGGGGTCTCCTCGCTCATGATGGCGTCCACGGCACGCCGCAGGGCCGGTTCGGCCGTCAGGGTGTCCTGCGTGTAGGACAGGGAGAGGGCTTCGAGGACGAGATCCGCGGCGCGGGGCGCGCCGGGCGCGAGTGGCGCCTCCCGGGTGGCGGCCGCCACCTCGATGATGCCGTCCCAGCCGGGCAGGACGCCGATCGCCACGAGCAGCGCCTGCAGATAGGTGTCGCGGGACAGGCCGATGTCGAGTGGTTCGAGCTGTTTGGCGGCCTTGAGCAGGATCGCCGGGGCGGAGGTGCCGCGGTTCGAGGTCAGGGCGATCTCGGCGCGCAGGGATTCGGCCTTGGCGCGGCGCAGCTCGTCCGGCGGCCCGGCCTCGGCCGCCGCCAGCAGCGCCAGCGCGGACTCGAGCGCGCCGGCCAGGTGCTTGGCCCTGGCGGCGTCGAGCGCGCGTTCGGCCCGGC
>NZ_JBSGFQ010000118.1:0-5643 GCF_053603495.1 Nonomuraea sp. NPDC004186
GTTTCCGGTTGATCTCTCCGCCGGCGAACTCGGCCTGCCAGCCCGGCCCGAAGACGCCCAGCTCGGGGCGGGTCGCCGGGGCCGACTGCGGCCGGGCCAGATCGTCGGCGGCCAGCACCACGCCATGCTTGCGGCTGATCGCGCCCGCGGACACGTCCAGCTCGGTGAGCTTGAAGGTCTTGGTGTCCGAGGAGTACTGACCGGGGCCGATCTCCTGAACGTTCGCCGGTGGTGGGTCGTCGAGCGCGGCGGCGGAGACCACCTCCGGGAAGAGGAAGGGGAGGAGCATCGCCGAGACGGCGACGGGGAGCGCTAATCGGCGCAAGGGGTGCCTCCAGGTGAAAGGAGAAAGTGATTTGATCACCTGGAGAGTAAGGGTCGGTAAATCACCTGGCAAGAGCTAGACAATTCCATGGAACAATGTTCAAATCGCCTGTGAAGCTATGCCTTGGATGCGATTCATTCGCGCATTCATGCAGGTCGATGGGCTCCATGGCGAATTTATGGCGAGCTTATGGCGACACTGTGGAGCCGTCGACAATAATGACCCGAAGGCGCATTCAGTAATTCGCGAATACAAGATCGCGTCAAATCCGACCGCCGCGACGCCATGGCCACCGAAGCCCCTCGCGAACAACTCGTAGATCATCTGCCTCCGAGTCGCCTCGGCAGGTCGAGAGCAACATCGTCGGATTCCCAGCCATTACCACCGGGCCCCCGCTGACTGATGCGCACAATGCGAACCGGTGGCAACGTCCTGGAGGCCGGCAGGTGCGCGTCAACGCCACGGTCATGGGCGAGTGCGGCAGCCCCGGACAAGGCCACCATCGCCGGTCCCGTGTTCTAGGATCCTGGGCCTATGAGCCAATTGCGGACGCTATCTGCCACGGAAATCCCTTCGGAACGACTCCTGCTTCGCAAAGCACACGCTGCCGACCGTGAAGAATTCATCGAGCTCATGACCGATCCCGAGGTTCAGGCCTACCTCGGTGGTCCCCGGCCTCGGAGTGACGTCGAGCAGCACTTCGACGCAGCCATGACCGCCGACGCGACATCCAGCCCTGGCAACTATGTCATCGCCGACAACACGACGAACCGACTTATCGGAACATTGATGCTCGCCCACCGGCCGACCGACCGCCCCAGGCATGTCACCGAGGATGTCGAGGAACTGGAACTGGGCTATCTACTGCGGCGCAGCGCATGGGGCGCGGGGTTCGCCTTCGAGGCCGCAACGGCCGCATTGCGCGCAGCGGCCGGCGAACTCCCCGACCAGCCGGTCGTGCTCGCCACCCAGACCGCGAACAAGCGATCTCTGAAACTCGCCGCCCGCCTCGGCTTCCGCCCCATCAGTACGTACGAGGCGTTCGGCGCCGAACAGACCCTCTGCACCGCTCCCCTGTCCCTGTTCCAAAGCTGATCGCAGCATCCAGCCCAGCGGCCCTCAGACCAGGAGACCCAGGGTTTCAGGTGTTTCCCAGCCCGTCACCTGCCACTCGTGGCCGGTTTCCTCCGGCGCACCGGTGAGGTCGGGCCGGTCAATCGAGTTCAGACTCGCTCGTGTTGGTCCACCTCACGTGGCTCCCAACCTGGCCCCCCTTCAGGCTCTCAGCCAATCACGGCCAAAGGATGTCCAGCGCCAGCAGCAGTGTGCCGAGGCCGATCGCCATCGTCCCCAGCACCAGTCCCGCCACTGACATGCTGCGGTTGGACACCGTGGAGATCGTGGCCTTCCTTCGCACCCCAGGCCATGCCAGCGCTGCCGCAATGATCCCGAGAGCCAGTACCGTCCAGTTCGGCGCCCCCCACTTCGCTCTCAGCGGGCCACCGGCGAACCTGGCGAGGCAGGCGACGATCAGAGAAAAGAGACCCCTACGATCGAATAATCGCGTCATAGCGAGCGAGTGTAGATCCCTCGCCTGCCATTCCATCGATCAAGCGAGAGACGCGGAGCCGAGCCCGGCTCTTTGCGCCACGGCAGAGCGTCAAGGTGGGGAGTGTAAGAACAACGGTGTAACTCCTGATCATGGAGGAACACCTGATGAGTACTGTGATCCAGGCATCGACGGAGATCGACCTGGAGGACGCCGCGGTGGCGCGCAAGGAGCCTAAGGATCAGCCGCCCAAGGACTCGGATCGGGAGCTGGTGGCCCGGCTGGTCGATCAGGCCCGAGCCGAAGGCGTGGAACTGGTCGGTGAGAACGGGCTGCTGGGCCGGCTGACCAAGCTGGTGCTGGAGTCCGCACTCGAGGGCGAGATCACTGACCATCTCGGCTATGACAAGCACGAGCGAGGAGGCGGCACCGAGACCGGCAACAGCCGCAACGGCAGCCGGTCCAAGACCGTGCTCACCGATGTCGGGCCCGTGGAGATCAGCGTGCCGCGGGACCGGGAGGGCAGCTTCGAACCGAAGATCGTGCGCAAGCGGCAGCGACGGCTGTCCGGGGTGGATGAGATGGTCATCTCGTTGGCCGCCAAGGGACTGACCACCGGGGAGATCTCCGCGCACCTGGCCGAGGTTTACGGCGCTGAGGTGTCCAAGCAGACCATCTCCACCATCACCGACAAGGTGCTCGACGGGATGGTCGAATGGCAGAACCGGCCGCTCGATGGCGTCTACCCGGTGATCTTCATCGACGCCATCCATGTGAAGCTGCGCGAGGGCCAGGTCGCCAACCGGCCGATCTACGTAGCCCTGGCGGTCACCGTCGATGGCGAGCGCGACATCCTCGGCTTGTGGGCCGGCGACGGCGGTGAGGGTGCGAAGTTCTGGCTGCACGTGCTGACCGAGATCAAGAACCGCGGCGTCGGCGATGCGCTGATGGTGGTCTGCGACGGGCTGAAGGGCCTGCCGCAGGCTATCGAGACCGTCTGGCCACAAGCCGTCGTGCAGACCTGCGTGGTGCACCTGCTGCGCGCCTCGTTCCGGTACGCCGCCCGCCAGCACTGGGACGCCATCGCCAAAGCCCTCAAGCCCGTCTACACCGCCCCGACCGAGGCCGCCGCGCTCGAGCGCTTCTTGGAGTTCGCCGAACTCTGGGGCGGTAGGTATCCGGCGATCGTGAAGTTGTGGGAGGACGCCTGGGCGGAGTTCGTGCCCTTCCTCAACTTCGACACCGAGATCCGCCGGGTGATCTGCTCGACCAACGCGATCGAGTCGGTCAACGCCCGTATCCGGCGGGCGGTCAAGGCCCGCGGCCACTTCCCCAACGAGCAGGCCGCGCTCAAGTGCGTCTACATGGCCATCATGAGCCTGGACCCGACCGGCAAGGGCCGCAAACGCTGGGTCACTCGATGGAAAGCGGCGCTGAACGCCTTCGCCATCACCTTCGAAGGCCGCCTGACCCCGACCATCCGATAACTAATCAAGATCGAGTTACACCGTTAGCTGGACACACCTTCAAGGTGTCGTTGACACTGATCGGGCCAAATTCAGTGGCACATGACCCGTTTCTTGGCCTGCCCGTCTGCCGTCGTCCCACCCACGGGGCAGCGGGCCAGCCGCGGACCTGCCCGGGCGCGTGCCGGTGTCGGGGTCGTGATGGAGTTAAGGGCGGCGGCCCCTCAGCTCATCAGCGCCAGCCGGGCGGTGCTTTAGCCGTCCGCCGGGAGCGCCAACCGGAGGCGGCGGCGTGCCAAGACTGCGGCGCGTGCGGCCCCTTCGGGGCCGCCTTGACTCCCTCACCACAGTGTTCAAGCCTTGGTCGCTTCATGGGAGCACCAGAGAGGCCGTGGAAACGTGCCGGGCCGGGACGGTCAGGCTCACCTGGTGTTCACCACCCGAAACGGCACCAAGATAAGCGCAGGCAACGTCCGTCGGGAGTGCGGCGAGTGATCGTCCGAGCCGGTCTGGTCGGTGCCGATTGGACACCCCGGGAGATGCAACACAGCTTCGTCTCGCTGTTGTCAGCGGACGGCGTCCCGATTGAGAACATGCCCGGTTGATCAGGTATACCGGAGGGCCGGTAGTCACCGAGAAGGTCTACCGTCTTCAGATCACACCCGAGCACCAGGACGGCGCGATCGTCACGGATCGGACCTTCCCCAGCGACGAGCGTGGAACGGGGCAGTCACTCAGTGAGTCACCTGGAAGATCAAAAGGGCCACTCCCATGTTGGGATGTGGCCCTTGATCTCGGTGGGCGATACTGGGATCGAACCAGTGACCTCTTCGGTGTGAAGGAACACCGGGGAGTCAGAGGATGTCGATTCGAGTCGATCGGGTGCCTCTCACCTTGCAGAACCCTCCGGGGGAGCGCGGGAAGTCTGAGGGAGCCGCAAGGCGGTGGCTCCCAAAATTGGCTCCCGTTGCTCCTCTCCGAAGGCCGGCAGAGGAATCTCATGACCGACAAGATCAACAAGTGCTCGGCGGCAATGACGCCATTTCTCTCAGGATGCTGCCGACCGCATTAGGTTCCACGATCTGCGGGACCCATGCGCCTCGCTCCTGCTCGATCAAGAGGTCGACCGTAACGGGCCATCATCGGTCCGCGGCTCACCCCCCACGTGCGCGGGGAGGACGGCGCCCAGCCGGAGAGCATGTGGGACATGTACGGCTCACCCCCTTGGGGGTGAGCCAGCGTTCGGTGGATGAGCACGCTCATGCCCGGCGTCGTCCCCACGCACGTGGGGGTGAGCTGACGATTACCGGCAACGTGACGGAAAGTGCCTGCCCAACCGGATGTCCTGGGGATCAAGGAGCCAATTCGGCAGCCAGCTAGACGGACTAGAACCTGCTGGTTCTTAGGCGGCTACGACGTACGGCAGACCTCGTGCGATCAGGCCGAGCCGCCACTCCACGGCGCGTTTCCTATGGCGCGAGCTTTCATCCGGTACGTCGCACTCCGTGCCTGTTTGATAGCTGAGATGACTCTTGTTACCTGATCTTGCGAAAGTTACGCTTTGCCCGTTTGGTTAGTGCTCCGAGCCGCACGAGTCAGGACGCGTCTTCCTGCCGGGTGGGTGGAGCGACGTCTGGCACCCCACGTGGGTGTCCCTCGTTGTGGGTCGGAGTGTGACGGCGTATGCGCCGGTATTTGTCGTGGGCTCGTTCTGGGCGAACGCCTGCCGTGGTGGCGGCGATCCTCGTGAGTCTGGTGCCCGGGCTGCTGAGTTTGCAGCCGTTACCGGCGGTTGCTGATGTGGCTGAATCAGTTGCGCCCGTCGGTTTCCATGGCCATCTGGAGACGCCGAAGCAGGCTTTCGGGTCCACGAAGACCTTGCCGACGCTGGTTTCATCCGAGATAACCAAAGCCGTCGATAGATCGGCCAAACGGGATCCGAAGCGGCCCAAGGGCGCATTACCGTCGGACGAGCCGCACGAACTCACGGATTCATCCATAAAAGGCCTGAAGACCCCGCCACCTCTCCATGAGCAGTCCGAATGGGAGCCCGCCGCCTCTCCCACCGGGAACGTGCCAGCGGCTGTCCCTCCCGCCCCAAACGCATCGCCCGCCGCTCCGCTGCCACGCCCGGCCGTGGCCCGGTCCGGTATCAAAGAACAAACCCGAGATGCACAAGTGGCGCTTACCTTGGCGGAGCCGACGGTGGGGGGTCTGTCGTCGTCGGGACAGTTGGCATCGGGACTGTGGACCTACTCAACACTGACGCCGGCGTTCTCGGCAAACGTCACCGACCCCGAGTG
>NZ_JBSGFQ010000118.1:5741-36107 GCF_053603495.1 Nonomuraea sp. NPDC004186
GGGCAAGCTCCAGGACGGATGGCTGATCCGATGGCGCATCCGAGGGCTGGCAGGAAGCTCGACATCCTCAGTTGCTGGGCCATGGTCGGAATGGCAGGCAGGCAAGGTCGACACCAATAAGCCGACAGTAGGGGGTCTGTCGTCGTCGGGACAGTTGGCATCGGGACTGTGGACCTACTCAACACTGACGCCGGCGTTCTCGGCAAACGTCACCGACCCCGAGTGCCGTGGAATGGCCGTAGCCGTCGAAGTAGAACACGATCCATCAGCTGCTGGCCAAGGCAGCGGACCCATCTGGTCGACCCAAAGCTCTTTCACCACCGGATTCTGCTCAACAAGCATCGGCACCTCGTTCATGCCATCGGGCAAGCTCCAGGACGGATGGCTGATCCGATGGCGCATCCGAGGGCTGGCAGGAAGCTCGACATCCTCAGTTGCTGGGCCATGGTCGGAATGGCAGACCGGAAAAGTGGAGGTGAACAGGCCAGCAGGAAATGGGCTCGGGGCCTTGCCCGCGACTCAAGGCTCGGGCACCTGGGTTCTGTCGTCGTTGACGCCTTGGCTGTATATGAAGGTGACCGATCCCGGAGGTTCCGCATCGTACCTTGATGCGGAGATCGAGCATGATCCATTGTCGTCAGGACAGGGCAGTGGGCTTATCTGGGCTGGTAGGGGAGAGACCTCGTACGCGTCGGGCTCCAATGCCTGGGTGCAAGCGCCTACCGGGAAGTTCGCAGATGGGTGGTTGATCCGCTGGCGAGTGCGAGGAGTCACCACGACGGGGACGAATGGTGTGTGGTCGGAGTGGCAATCGGCCAGAGTCGACCTGAAGAAGCCCTCTGTCGCTGGGCTAGGAGTTACTCCAGGTACACAGGGCTCAGGTCTATGGACGGTCTCGTCACTGACGCCGTGGGTATACGCGAAGGTTAGTGATCCCGAGGCACGCGGGTCGTACCTGAGCGTTGAGATTGAACACGATCCCGCAACGACGAGTCAGGGCACGGGGCAGATCTGGGCGGGCAAGGGATCGAAGGCTTACGACTCGGGTTCGAATGCGTGGGTACAGATTCCCACTGGCAAATTGAGTGACGGCTGGCAGGTGCGATGGCGCATCCGCGGCGAGACCACCTCCGGTGTCGCAGGACCGTGGTCAGAGTGGCAATCGACCAGGATCGACTTGAAGAAGCCGTCGATTGAGGGCTTGGGTGTGGATCCTGCTGTGAGAGGTACGGCGTCGTGGACGGCTGCCACCTTGACGCCGTGGCTGTATGGGAAGGTGACTGACCCAGAGAACCGGCCGATGAAACTCGGGGTCGAGGTCGAACATGACCCCACTGTCGCCGAGCAGGGAACGGGCCAGATCTGGGCGGGCACCTCGACGACTACCTACGCCACCGGCACGAATGCATGGATCGCCATCCCTGCCGACAAGCTGAAGGATGGCTGGTTGTTCCGTTGGCGCGCCCGGGCGATCACCACCTCGGGCATAAACGGCCCGTGGTCGGATTGGGTTTACGCCAAGGTAAGCGCGCTGCCCTTCGAGACTTTCTCTCCGGCGAACAACACCCAGGTGGATTCGCTGACCCCGGTGTTGTCGGCCAATGCCCGCCCGTTGAACGAAGCGCCGGTGAAGTACTGGTTCCAGGTGTGCGAGGGTAGTGCGCCGAACTGGACCTGGTGTGAAAGCTCCCCGGATTGGACCACGGCAGGGGCGTGGCAGGTACCAGACAAGAAACTGGCGTGGGGTAAGACGTATTCGTGGATGGCCAAGGCCGCCACCACGTACACGACCGTGACATCGTCCTGGCGAGCCTTCACCCCGTCGCCGGAGCAGGGCACCATCAACTCGCTGCTCGGGGGCGGAACGCAGGGCCGGGACTTCAACCACGTCTCGGGCAACTATGCCCACACGGCAACCGACGCTACGGTGGCGGTGGTGGGTCCGCCGCTGTCGGTGACCCGTACCTACAACAGCCTCCAACCGCGCACCGACGGTGTGTTCGGCGCGGGCTGGACCACCCGGTGGGACATGTGGATCGAGGTCGAGCCACAGGGCTACCTGCTGGTGACCTACCCCTCGGGCGAGCAATTTCGGTTTGCCCCCAAGGGCGACGGCAGCTTCGCCGCCCCAGCGGGCACGTTCGCCACTCTGGCCGCGGAGACGGCGGGCGGTTGGCGGCTGATGGACAAGTCCGCCACGTCCTACTGGTTCGACGCCTCCGGCCGTCTCTCCAAGATCACTGACCATCGGGGACGGTCTCAGGACCTCACCCGCGACGCAGACGGCAAACTGACCAAGGTGACCGCGACAGGGGGCCGGTCGCTGACGTTCGCCTGGACGGGCAGACACGTGAGCAGCGTGTCCACCGACCCGGTCGATGGTAAGGCGCTGACCTGGACCTACGCCTATGAAGGCGACCAACTCGTCAAGGTGTGCCCGCCGACCTCGAACACCGCATGCACCACCTACGCCTACATGCCGGCTTCGCGGTACAAGAGCATCGTGCTGGACTCGGCGCCGGAGTACTACTACCGGCTGAACGAAACTGCCACCACGACGGGGACGAAGGTCGCATCCTCGGCGGGCTGGAACATCACCGAGGAGCAGGCCAAGCTCACCGGCACCACCCCGGCCGATCTGGGCGTGGGTGTGGCGGGTGCGTTAGCCGGGTCGCCGGATCCGGCGATGCGGTTCAAGGGCGCGGCCACCTCTACCTTCGTGCAACTGCCCCGCTCGACGATCAGTGGTCAGGGTGGTGAACTGGCGGTGGAGGCGTGGTTCAAGACCACTGCCTCCGGCACGATCATCGAGATGCAGAATTCGGCCGACAACATCCCGTCGGCGTTCACCCCGGTGGTTTATGTCGGCACTGACGGCAAGCTGCGCGGCCAGTTCTACACCGGCGCGCACACCCCGATCACCTCAACCGCTGCGGTGAACGACGGCACCTGGCATCACGTGGTGCTGTCGAGCCGCAAGGACAGCCAGACCCTGTTCCTGGACGGCGCCCAGATCGGCACCCTGTCCGGCGAGATCAAGCAGGGTGATCAGTGGGAGACCCGGATCGGGTCTGGCTACGGCAGTACGGCGTGGCCGGCCACGACCACCTCGACCAAGGCGTTCCCGTTCAACGGCGACATCGATGAGGTCGCGGTGTACGGCAAGCCGCTTGGCGCGCCGACGGTCCAGCGGCACTACGCCGCACGCAACGCCCAGCCGCAGCTGACCAAGGTCACGCTGCCGTCGGGGCGGGTCTACGCGGACAACACCTACGCCGCTGACGGTGGCCGTCTGATGACGCACGTTGACGCCAACGGCGGCAAGTGGACGTTGTCGGAGCCGGTATATGCCAAGCAGACCACCATCTCCACCTTCGCCACCGTGACGGTGACGGATCCGCGCAATGGCATCGTCACGTACGTAAGCGATGCACAGCGCGGTAACCGGCCGGTATCGGAGAGCGACCAGGTGGGGGCGACCACGAAGTGGGCCTATGACGTCGGCGGATACCCAGCCAAGGTGTTCGACCCCAACAACAACGTGGTCGAGTTCGCCTACGACGCGCGCGGGAACCTGCTGTCGAAGGAGACCTGCCGTACGGCTGGCGCGAACTGTTCGATGGAGTACTACAGCTACTTCATCGATGCAGACAATCCGTTTAACCCGCGCAATGATCTGAGGACCGCCCGCCGGGATGCACGGTCGGCGTCACCGACCGACGACACATACCAGACCTCGTGGGTTCACAACGCCTTCGGCGAAGAGATCAAGGTCACCACTCCGGCCACGGAAGATTTCCCGACCGGTCGCAACACGAGCAAGACCTACACCGACGGTACCGAGCCCGCGGTCGGCGGCGGCACCATGCCCGCGGGCTTGGTGAAGTCAGCTAAGGATTTCAAAGGCAACGAGACCACCTACGCCTACACCGCGGCCGGCGACTTGGCCGAGCAGCGCGATCCTAAGGGACTCTTGGTCAAGCTGAGTTACGACGCGCTGGGTCGGATTCGGGAGAAGTCGGAGGTCTCGCAGGCCCATCCGGATGGGGTCAAGACCGCCATCACCTACGACGATCTCGGTCGGCTGGCCACGCAGACGGCACCGGGCGTGAAGAACGAGATCACGGGTGTCACGCACGCAGCGAAGACGAGCTACACCTACGACTCGGACGGCCGCACGCTCACCAAGACCGTCACCGACCTGACGGGCGGTGACCCGGCGCGGGCCACGACCTACACTTATGACGCCTACGGCCATCAGGAGACCAGCACCGATCCCGAGGGCGGTGTGGTCCGCACCGGCTGGGACACGCTCGGCCTGCAGACGACCCTCACCAACGAGGTCGGTTCGGTGTTCGGCTACACCTACACCAAGCGCGGCGAGCTGGCCTCCCGGAAGCTGATGAACTGGACCGGCAGCCCAGTCAACCCGCAGCCAGCCAAGGAAATCGACTTGGAGGCGTTCTCCTACGACCCCGGTGGTCGTCTGGCCGCGCGGGTGGACGCGATGGGCCGCAAGACCTCCTACGCCTACTACGCCGACAACCGCCTAGCACAGGTGACCGGCGACGATGTCAAGCTGAACGGTTCTCCCACTCCCAAGGACGTGCTGCTGGCAGCGGATACCTACGACGCGGCGGGCAACCTTATCAAGCAGGTGACCGGAGTGGACCCCAGCACTGGCGTGGGTCTTGCCACTACCGATTACGTCTACGACGCCGCGGGCCGGCTCACCTCAGTCACGCTCGATCCGGCCACGCTCAAGCGCAAGACCGCCTACGAATACGACGCCAACGGCCTGACCACCAAGGAAACCTGGACCGGCGCCGGCAGCACCCGCGAGGAAACCTCCAGCTACGCCTACAACGTCGCAGGCATCCGCACCCGCCAGACGATCGAGAACGGCGACCAGGACCTCGTCACCACCTGGACGATCGACGACCGCGGACTGACCACCGCGATCACCGACCCGCGCGGCAACGCCGACGGCGCCACCAAGGCCGACTTCACCACCGAAATGCGCTATGACGCGTTGGGACGTCTGATTGAGGCGACTGGCCCGCAGGTCAAAGTGGACAAGGCTGGTACAGCTGCCGATGCGCACCCCGCGGCCCACTTCGGCTACGACACCCTCGGTGCAAAGACCCATGAGACGGACGCCGAAGGCCGCACTGTGACCTCGGCCTTTGACAAGGTCGGCCGCCTGACCAGCCGACGCGCGCCCGACTACACCCCACCCGGCGGCACCGCTCTCACCCGGGCCACCTCCTACGCCTACGACGACGCCGGGCAACTGATCTCCACCACCGATCCGCGCGGCTACACGACCACGTTCGACTACGACAGGCTCGGCCGCCGAGTCCGCGTCACCGACCCGGCTCCGGACGGGCAGCCGGCGGGCACGTGGGTGACCGAGTACGACCTGGCCGGAGAGAAGCTGGCAACCGTCAACCCGAACGGCGGGCGCAGCGAGGCCACCTACGACGACCTCGGCCGCCAGATCACCGCCACGCAGATCGAACGCAAGCCCGCCGCGGCCAGTTACACCACCACCATGGAGTACGACAACGCAGGACGCCTGCTCAAGCAGACCGCCCCGGGCAGCAAGACGACGTCGTACACCGTGAATGCCGCGGGCGAGGTCGCAACCGTGACAGACCCGCTGACCAACAAGACCACCATGGACTACGACCTGGCCGGCCGCCTGACCAAGACCACCGACCCGAACGGCAACGCCACCACCACCGAATACGACCTGGCCGGGCGCAAGACCGCGGCCAAGGACCTGGACTCCGGCGGTGCGGTGCAGCGAACGTTCGGCTACGGCTACGACGCGGCAGGCAACCAGATCAGCGCCACCTCCCCCGAGGGCCACGTCACCAAGCAGACCTTCGACGCGCTGAACCGGAACACCTCGCTCACTGAACCGGTCTCGTCCACCGAGCAGATCACCACGAGCTTCGGCTACGACGCCACCGGTGCTCGCACCCGCCTCACCGACGGCCGCGGCAACGCCACCTGGACCAGCTACAACAGCCTCGGCCTGGTCGAGACGGTGGCCGAACCGTCCACCACCGCCCACCCGAACCCGGCCGACCGCACCTGGACTCAGATCTACGACAAGGCAGGCAACCAGGTAGCCACCATCCAGCCCGGCGGCGTACGCATCGACCGCACCTTCGACCACCTGGGCCGCCTCACCAAGGAAACCGGCGCGGGCGGCGGCGCCACCAGCGCCGAACGCACCTTCGGTTACGACCTGGCGGGCCGCCCGATCACCGCAGGCGACCTGACCGTCGACTTCAACGACCGGGGCCTGCCGCTTAAGGTCTCCCGCGGCTCCACGCAGGAGACCGCGTACAGCTATGACGGCCTCGGCAACCCCACCCAGCGCACCGATGCCGCCGGCACCGCCGCCTTCACCTGGGACAACGCCAACCGCCTCCAAACCGCCACGGACCCGGTCACCAGCCGCACCCTCACCTACGGCTACGACCCGGCCAGCCGGTTGAAGACCATCACCGCCACCAGCGGCACGGCCAGCACCCAGACCATTGATTACGACGACATGGACCGGGTCACCGGCCAGACTTTGAAGAACGGCTCCGGCACCCAGCTTGCCCAGATCACCTACGGGTGGGACGACGACAACAACCTCACCACCAAGACCACTGCCGGTACCGCCGGAGCGGGCGCCAACACCTACGGCTACGACCACGCCGGCCGCCTCACGTCTTGGACCGCCCCAGGCGGCGCGGTCACCGCGTATGAGTGGGACGCCGCCGGCAACCGGACCAAGGCTGGCAACGCGACGTTCACCTATGACGAGCGCAACCGTCTCACCTCCGGCGACGGCATCGACTACACCTACACGCCGCGCGGCGCGCTGGCGACCAGCACCAAGGCGGGCGCCACCACCCAGTACACCTTCGACGCCTTCGATCGGCTCATCGCCGACGGCGACAGCCTCTACAGCTACGACGCCATGGACCGGATGACGAGCCGCATCCGCGGCACCGCCAAGTACACCTTCGCCTACAGCGGGCTGAGCAACGACCTGGCCGCCATCAGCGACAGCGGCGGCACCGTCCAGGCCAAGTACTCCCGCGACGCTGTCGGAAGCCTGCTCGGCCTGAAGGAGGGCACCGGCGCCGCGGTGGCGACGCTGAGCGACCTGCACGGCGACCTGGTAGCCACCTATACCACCAGCCTGCAGACATCTGCCGCCTACGACCCATTCGGCACGGTAACCGCCCAAACCGGCACCAAGACGAACCTTGGCTACCAGGGCGAGTACACCGACCCGGACACCGGCAAGGTCAACATGCACGCCCGCTGGTACCAGCCCGGCACCGGCACCTTCACCAGCCGCGACACCGCAGACCTCAACCCCAATCCGTCCGTCCAGGCCAACCGCTACACCTACGCCAACGCCTCACCTCTCACCGGCACCGACCCCACCGGCCACGCCACCGTCATCGACAGCGGCTCGCTCTCCGGGCTCTCCGGGTCCGGTTACAGCGGCGCCGGCTACGGTGGCTCCGGATCGAGCGGCTACACCACCATCCCCGCAGGCGGCTACAGCAGTTCCGGATCATCAGGCGGCGGACAGTGCATCGGCAGCTGCGGCCGAGAAGAGGGCGGCGGAGCTATCGCCTGCATGATCTGGGGCTGCGGCGGAGCCATTGTCGACCCGAGCTGGGCCCGGATGATCGAGCTTGAGAACGAAAAGAAATTCTGGCTGGGTGATGACGAACTTCAGAGATTGGGCTGGAAGGTCATGCATAACGGCAGGCCAGTCGAGAAGGGTGTGCCCTATTGGAAGATGTCGAAGGAAGCACAAGACTACTTCCTGGAGCTCTACGTGCCTGACCTCAAGTCCGCTGAGGAATATCAGATCCTTGCAGGACTGGCAATGCTGGCAGCTGGCGACCTCGACCAATACATAGCGTCCGGCCCGGCTGCGGGGGATTCGGCGGCGAAAAAGGCAGGAATCCCCGAATGGCTCGAGGGCGTATTCAACAGCATGCAGAACGGAGTAGGGGCTGCCGTCCAATTCATCAAAGATCTTGGCGCCAAGGCGACCGAGGTCGGAGAAAAAGCCTTCCGTAAGCTCTACCCTTACATACCCAAAAACATCGTCGCCGCTATATTCGCCAATAGCAACCTCAGAGACGTAGAACGCGCCGTTATGGACTGGGCCGATTTGGTAGGGGGAAATTGCGGCACACATCGAGGGATGCTGATGTGTAAGGGGATGCCGGATAAGTATATCCCGAAGGGGCGTAGCGGTTACACGATCGCCGGCGTATTCGTCACCAGGCTATGGTCGAAGGAAATCGACGAGAAGCTTGCCAAACACGAGAAGATTCATCGCGACCAGTGGTACTACTATGCCAATCAAACTGGATACTGGTTCACCTTCCCCATCCTCTATGCGGCCGCCGGATCCAACGCATGCAAGAACCGCTTTGAAATAGAAGCGGGCCTGGATGACGGCCGGTACGTCTGTTGACATACCGTAACACTGTCGCGAGGATCCATCGCATGAAGAGGACCATAACCTTTCTGACGCTCAGCTTCCTGCTGGTGGCCTGTGGCTACGGCAGCCCGGCGCAGATGGGCGCGACCGGGGTCACCGTGACTGCCGACGGGCAGCTCGTGATGGTGACGTCCTGGTGTGGGAGCGCCCCGGACGGCGTGCGGGTCTACCGTTACGACACTGCTGGCGAACTGCAGGACCAGGCAGACATCAAGGCGCCGTCGCTGACCGGCGACAGCGCCTCCCTGAACTTGGAGGAGATACCCGCCGGGTGGTCTCTCCGGAAAGGAAACCTGAAGTTCGAGGACGGGGTGAAGTATAGAGTTGCCGCTTATTCCTCGAAAACTAATGCCATGCTCAGCCCTGTTGATTTCACGACCAAGGCGAAGAAGGACATTCCGCTCGACAGAATTTTGATCCAGGAGTACCTGTCCGACCGCGACAAGAATGTCCTTCTGACCGACGGCGAGTTCAAGGCGCGGGCTCGACTCCATTGCTGAGTGCGCGTTTGAGAAGATCGTTCATATTCGACATGGCCGTTATTAGCAGAATTCCCAACAATGCCACAAAATTGAACATTTTCACAGAATTTAAGTAGAATTGTCGAAGGCGCGTCAAGAGTCGTTATACTTACCAGGCCTTGACCTTGATCGGTCAAGGCTGGCCCGTGGTTGATCGTCCGGTTGAGTCGAGCGCGCACACGCAGTTTGCCGACAGGACCGGCGTCCAGCAGCACGGCGTCGGCCGGGACGTGATTGGGAGCTGGCCTGGTTGTACGGCCACGGCCTCCCAGTCCACCTCCGCCGACTCGCGCAGGGCTTCAACGGCATCCTCAAGGTCTCCCGTCCGATACAGGTACTACATTCGTAGATCCGGTGGGAGTGGATCGCCGCGCTGCCGAAAGTGGCTGGTCAGGGCGCGCGTCTGGTGAAGCCGCCGGGATTCTCACCAGGCCAGGACGTGATCGATAGCATTGGCCGCAGGAATGAACAGCCGGGCCAGAACACGGCGGATCTCGGCGAGGGAGAGCCGCAGGAGCCTCAACACGGCGACGCCTCCAGAGGAGTGCCAGTCCCAAGAGCTCTGTCGGGGATCCCTTTGCGTCTGGCGTCGTGAGCTGGGGTTTATCTCACCGAAGGATCTGATCCATCTCATCGCCGGATGTTTTTGATCTCACTGCACGATCACACCGCGCGATGGGTTCACCCCTTCCCCGAAACCTACTTCACCTCGTAGGTCACCGGAAACGGAAGGGAAGTGATCTAGATGAGCCCAGCTCAGCGCCACCGGCGCCGCGACCTGATCGCGGGACTACGCACGCTCGCCGCTTTCCTGGACAGCCACTCGCAGCTGCCCGTTCCCAGGTACGGAACGGTACGGGTGTCGGTCCACACGCTCTAGACACCGACGCCACCACGGAGACGGAGGCGATCGCCGAAGTCGGGCGGGTTGCCGCGCTGTTGGGCGTCACTCCCGCGATCCAGGGCGGACATCACGTCGCCGGTGCGACGTTCGGCGCGGTCTGTTACGAAGCCCTCCACGTCACGCAGGCGGCCGTGGCCCGTCGCCAGGCCCTGGACTCCTACCGCGACGCGATCACCCTCGACGAGATCGAGGGGGCGTGAGCGATGGACTTCGGACTGTTCGTCGTGTTCCTGGGCCTGGCCCTGTCGGTCGGCACGCTGGCGCTGTTCGCGGTGCTGGTCACCGTGATCCGCGTTGAGGACCGCCGACACGCCCCCACCGGAACGTTGAGCCGCCGCCTCGTGGGCACGCACGCCCATCACTGCCCGCCGGCTGCCTGTCCCGGGAGGAGGTGAACCCCTGATACGAGCCCTCCCATTCCAGCCTGGCCGATGCCTGTGCGGAGCTGCCACGCCCAGAACCCTGCAGTGCCGCAAGTGCCGCGCCCGGTGGCGCTGGTGCCGCCGCAGGTCCCGGCACAACGGCATCTAGCCCCACTCCTCGACCACCCCGTCAAATCCCGTGAGAGGAGGTGACGTCCCTATGACGGTGACGATTCCGCTGGTGCTCGTGGTCGGTGTGCGCTGGCCGCCTGGCCCGACATCGCCAAAGCGGTCGGCCTGACTGGATCCCGCGTCCAGTCCGCGATCGTAGACCTGTGGGGCTACCGCTTTCGCCTCGGGCTGGGACTCGGCCAGACCGTAGAAGATGCGGTCAGCGCCGTCCCTCGCCTCGAATCGGCTCTCGGCACCACACGCGGCGGCATCAGCGTCCAACCGGTGGCCACCAAACAGGCGAACCGCGCCGATGTACGAGTCATCGAAACCGACCCGCACGCCGACGCCATCGCCTGGCCAGGCCCCTCCATCACCTCGATCACCCAGCCCGCCAAGCTGGGGCTGTTCGAAGACGGCGCACCCGTCCGCGTCCCCCTGCTGCGGCGGCATGGGCTGTTCGTGGGCATGTCGGGGGCGGGCAAGTCAGGCGGTGTGAACGTGCTTCTCGGAGACCTGACCGCCTGCCAAGACGTGATCTTGTGGGCGGTCGACCTCAAGCGCGGCATGGAGCTAATGCCCTGGGCATCGTGCATCGACCGGTTGGCCACCACCCCGCAAGAGGCAGAGAACCTGCTGGCCGATGCCGTGGTCATCCTCGACGGACGGGCCGACGACCTCACCAAACGCGGCGAACGCGTCTGGGAACCGTCACCAGAGCGGCCCGCGCTGATCATCGTCATCGACGAGTACGCCGAGTTGGCCAGCGAGGCACCACGCGCCATCGACTACGCCGACGCGATCGCCCGACGTGGCCGCGCACCGGTGTCAACCTGATCGTCGCCACCCAACGCCCCTCCAAGGACGCCATGGGCAAGAGCGCGGTCCGCTCGCAGATGGATGTCCGGCTGTGCTTCCGCGTCCGGGAACCCCGCGACGGTGATCTCATCCTGGGCCAGGGCATGGTCAAAGCCGGCTGGCATCCCCACAAGCTCGACGCCCCCGGCAAGTTCCTGATCAGCTCTCCGGAACACGACATCCCCCGCCGCGCCCGCACCTACCTCCTCGACGACGAGGGCGTACAGGCCACCGCCGAACGGCACGCCGAACACCGCCCGTCCCTCGACGAGGTCTCGGCTCAAGCCCTGCAACGCGGGACTGAGACGCCCGCCCCGCCGCCACAACCCGCCGTCTGGCCGTCACCCCGGCACGCCCGCGACAACGCCGTACGGGAAGCCGAGGAGGCTCTGACAACCGCGCTGAGGCAGGCCCCCGACGACGGGACAAGCATCGGTGATCTCATACGTGCAACCGGTATGCGTCGCACCTGGGTCTACCAACGCCTCCAGGAACTAGGCCATGCGCGCCAGGTCGAACAGGTCGCGCGGGGACGCTGGCGCGCCCTCCCCGAGATACACGATCCGTAATCGTCCGCGTCCGTTGTCCGCGTCCGTCCGCGCGTCTGCGCGTGTATAGGGCGTGACAGGCGCGGACGGACGAACGGACGGACCATCACAGTCCGTAATCAGAAATACGCGAACCCCGCGAAGGAAGAGAGCCGCCCACGACCAACCGAGAGGGGGATGCACATGCAGGCATACACCGTCGAACAGGTCGCAGAGATGCTGAGCATCGGACGCGACAAGGTCTACTACCTACTCCGCACACAGCAGCTCAAGAGCATCAAGATCGGCAAGCTTTGCCGGATCACCGACCAGCACCTTGCCGACTTCATTTCCTTGCTGGAACCGATAGACGAGGCGTAGAACGCCGTGCTACACCGTTCGTATAGGCCGGACGCGAGACACAACCCACCGTCCGGCCGTCGCCTCTTGATAACTGCATGACACGAAAGGAAGCCGTCAATGACGAGCGACCGAACAACCCTGCCTCCCGTACGCGTGGACACAGAACTGAAAGACCGTCTCCGCAAGTACGCAGAGTCGCAGGAACGAGATGTGTCGTGGGTGATCAGGAAGGCGATCGAGGAGTACCTCAACCGGCACGAGAAAGGGTGATCCCTTGGCCAAGATCCTGATCGGCAAGTACGAAGCGACCATCTATCCCGAGGGAGACGGCTACACCGGAGCCATCTCCCTCGGGTTCGGCCCCGACGGCAAACGCCAGCGCCTCAAGCGCAAGGGCAAGACCAAGACCCTGGTCAAGGACAAGCTGATCAAGGCCGTTAAGGCCCTTGAGGCAGGCGTCACCGCATCGGAGACCTACACCGTGCGCGATGCCGTCAACGACTGGCTCGGCAAGGGTCTCAAGGGCCGATCCGAGAGCACCGTCACCAAGCTACGCATCCTCGCCGAGACGCACGTCATCCCACGGCTGGGAAAGATCAAACTCTAGCAGCTACGTGCCGATCACGTGGATGAGTGGCTTGACCAGCTCGCCAGCAAGCTGGCTACCACCACCCTGCGGGAGATTCACGGCGTGCTGAAGAGGGCCATCCGGCAAGCTCAGGCACGTGACATGGTGCTCAGGAACGTTGCCGAACTGGTCACCACGCCCAAGGGCACGGACGGCCGGCCGAGTAAAGCACTCAATCGGCAACAAGCCGAAGCGGTGCTCAAAGCCGCCAAGTCGTCCGAACTCCACGCGTACGTGGTGATCAGCCTCACCACTGGCATCCGCACCGAGGAAGCCCGCGCGCTGCGCTGCGATCACGTCGTCGCCTGGATACCGGACAGCAAGTCCTGGCGACCAGTGACCGAAGTGGGGTTCGACCACAGGAAGTTCGCCATCTACGTATGGCGTGCCGACCGGGATGGAGGTGACACCAAGACCCGTAAATCGAGGCGCACGCTGGAACTGCCCAAGCTGGCGGCGCAAGCCCTCCGGCAACACCACGTCCGCCAAGCCGCCCACAAGCTCAAGGCCGGCGAGGCATGGCAAGACCACAACCTGGTGTTCTGCACGAGCGTCGGCACCCAGCTCGACGCGTCAAACGTGCGGCGGGCATTCCGCAGGATCACCAAGCAAGCGGGGATCGGAACTGCCTGGACGCCCCGCGAACTGCGTCACTCGTTCGTCTCCATCATGAGCGACCAGGGCGTGCCCATCGAGACCATCGCCGATCTCGTCGGGCATGCAGGCACCAGCGTCACGGAAGCGGTCTACCGGCACCAGCTCAGGCCGATGATCACCAAAGGTGCCCACACGATGAACATCATCTTCGGCGACAGCCGACGCGGGTAGAGAGTCCGAGTGAAATGGCTCCCCGATTGGCTCCCATCGACTTCCAGACACGAAAAACGGGGCTCCGGATCTCTCCGAAACCCCGTCTCATCTGTATCTTCGTGGTGGGCGATACTGGGATCGAACCAGTGACCTCTTCGGTGTGAACGAAGCGCTCTCCCGCTGAGCTAATCGCCCGCCCTGTTGGCTCCTTGCGGTGCCGACGGGGAAAACCATACCGCACTCTGGCACCTGCTGGCGAAGCGAAGCGACCGGGCGGTGGGTCCGGGGTGGATGCGGGGTGGATGCGAGGAGGTTCGCAGGTGGCTCCGCGGTTGCTCTGGGGTTGCTCCGGGGAGGATCGGGGGAGGTTCCGGGGTGACGACGACGGGGCCGTGGGAGGGATTCAGGTGAAACGCGGCGGTTGCCCACCGGCGGGGTGGGTCGGTGGCATACCATCGTCCTGTTCCGTAAGGCACCGATCGCGATCTTTTGGTGAGAAACGTTCATGGTCGGCGCGGCGGGACAGGCTCCACAACACGCAAAACCCTCGCAAATACGACCCGATTTGATCACGTTTAGCCTGGTAGATGCCTAAATGTCCAGCTGTGATGTGCGTTACAGAAGGCCCCTGGAGCGGAATCTTTCCTACAGGTTTCTTCGTTCCGCGTCATAGCTCAGGACGAAGTCCGTCAGAGCAGTGAAAGCCCCGAAGAGGGGACCTACGACGAAAAGGTTTGGCTGACGATGAACAGCACCACCGTCTCCGCCGAGCTTGGCCTTCGGCTTGTGGTCCCCGACCGTACTACCGTCCCCCTGCTCGCCGGACTGAGTTACACAGCCGACGATCCTTACGCCATACGCATGGCCTTCCACGTGGGGAATGACGAGCCGGTCGAGTGGATCTTTGCTCGCGAACTGCTCACTGTGGGCATCGTGAGGCGTGTCGGCGACGGCGATGTGCAGGTGTGGCCCGCGCGTGCCGATGGCGAGCGCACGCTGCACATCAGTCTCACGTCCCCGTTCGGGCAGGCGCTCTTCGAGGTGCCGCTGGCCCCGCTCACCGAGTTCCTCCACCGTACGTACGAGAAGGTCCCCGCGGGCCGTGAGACGGACTACATGGACCTCGACGCCGAGCTGACCAACATGCTCTGGCCCTCCTGACACCCTAGCCAGGCAGCGTTTCCAGGACTTTGCGCATGCGGGCGACCTCGATGCTCTGACCCGAGTACACGTCCTTCGCCATCAATCGCATGCGCTGGTCCCGGCCGGTGGCCAGCTCCTCCCCCGCCATCTTGACCGCTCCCTCGTGGTGCCTGGTCATCAGCTGCAGGAACATGCGGTCGAAGGCCGCTCCCTTCGTGGCGCGCAGCGCGTTCAGCTCCTCTGGCGTCGCCATGCCGTACCCCGCCGCCTGGGTGTGCGTGTGACCGTCCGGGGCGGAGCGGCCGAGCTCGGCCAGCCAGCCCGTCATGGCCTTGATCTCCGGGGTCTGGGCGGCGGTGATCTGGCGGGCGAACGCGCGGATGGTCTCCGTGGTCGTACGGTCGTTCACCAGTGAGGTCATCTCCAGGGCCTGGCGGTGGTGGGGGATCATGGCCTCGGCGAAGCGCACGTCCGAGGCCACCGTCGGTCTGGGCGTCTGCCCGACCCGCTCCCCCGGCGTCGCGGTACGGCCCGGGGCCCCCGGACTCCCCGGCACGATCACCGGCGCCCCCGTGCCCACGGGGGAAGGACCGGCGGGCTCCTGAGAGCAGGCGGCAAGGGCGATTGTGGTCACAACTGTGATGAAGACCGCACGCGTGCGCGTACCCACTGGCATAGCTTCCATAGTGAACTACGAGACAAAGGGGAATGCGCGTTGATCTCTGCCAAGTTGCGCGGAGCGTTGTTGTGTACGGTGCTGCTGTTAACCTCCGCCTGCGCGGCGGGGCAGACGGCGTCCGGGGCCTCAACGCCCGACACCTCCACGCAGGAGACCAGCGCTCCAGCCGGCAAGCCGTCCCCCACCGGTGACGTGATGACGAGCGACAACGTCAAGCTCGTCGCCCAGATGCGCCGGCCCGCCCCGCTGAACGGCCGGGACGACATCAACACCGACCTGGCGTTCCAGGGCGATTACGCGTTCGTGGGAAACTTCGGCGGGTTCGCGATCTACGACATAAGCAACCCGACCAAACCTCAGCTGGTGAGCACGGTGTCCTGCCCGGCCCAGCAGAACGACGTCTCGGTGTACGGCGACCTGCTCATCCTGTCGATCGACGAGCCGCGCAGCGGCGAGGGGTGCGACTCCAGCGAGGACAGTCGTGACTGGGAGGGGTTGCGGATCTTCGACATCAGCGACAAGAAGAGCCCCAAGTACCTCAGCGCGGTCAGGACCGACTGCGGCTCGCACACGCACACGATGGTCCCCGCCGGGGAGACGCTCTACGTGTACGTCTCCTCGCCCGGCCCCGAGCCCGAGTCGAAGACCTGCCCCCCGCCCCACGAACTCATCCAGATTGTAGAGATCCCCACAAAGTCGCCTCAGTCCGCAAAAATCGTGGCGAAGCCGGATATCTTCCCTGAGCGGCAGCACTCCGATCTCGCCTCCGGCTGCCACGACATCACCGCGTACCCCGAGAAGAAGCTGGCCGCGGCCGCCTGCTTCGGCGACGGCGTGCTCCTCGACATCTCCGACCCGGTCAATCCGAAGGTCCTCCAGCAGATCACCGACACGGAGAACTTCCAGATCTGGCACTCGGCGACGTTCAACAACGATGCCACGAAGGTCGTTTTCAGCGACGAGCTGGGCGGCGGCGGCCAGGCCACGTGCGACAGCAACACGCCGCGCACTAAGGGCGCGGACGCCGTGTACGACATCGTGAACGGCAAGCTGGAGCGGCGCGGATACTTCAAGATCCCCCGGAATCAGCAGGAGAACGAGAACTGCGTGGCCCACAACGGCTCCCTGATCCCGGTTCCGGGCAAGGACGTCATGGTGCAGTCGTGGTACCAGGGCGGGGTGTCGGTCTGGGACTTCACCGACTCGGCCAACCCCAAGGAGATCGGCTTCTTCGAACGCGGGCCGTTCCCGGGCGGTGGCATCGCCGGGTCCTGGTCGGCGTATTACTACAACGGGTACATCTACTCCAGCGACATCATGGAGGGGCTGGACGTCCTGGAGATCAACGATCCCCTCACCGATCCGGCCAAGAAGGTCAAGATGGACGATTTCAACGTCCAGACTCAGAAGTCGTACTGAGGCTGAGGGCTGGCCGGCCGGCCGCCATTCCGGGTCGTGCCCCGGCCTATTCAGGCTGGGGCGCGGCTCACCCGGCCCTGGGGCAACTCAGCGGGTGAGGGTGACGAGCGTTCGGCCCGACACCGGGCCGGGTGAGGGCGGCAGGCGCGCGCTCCCGGGTGAGGGCGGTGAGCTGGGCGGTCGCCCGCCGGGCGAGGGTGGCAGAGCGGTCGGTCGGCACTTGGTGAAGGCGGTTGGGTGCTGGCGGGAGTTGTCTGGTCAGGTCCGCACAGCAAGAAGCCCCAGTCCCGGCGAGTGCCGTGGGCTGGGGCTTTCAGCATGGTGGACGATACTGGGATTGAACCAGTGACCTCTTCCGTGTCAGGGAAGCGCTCTCCCGCTGAGCTAATCGTCCTTGTGAGGTGGCGACGGGATTTGAACCCGTGTGGACGGCTTTGCAGGCCGCTGCCTCGCCTCTCGGCCACGCCACCGAGCCGGAAGCTCCGAGCGGAAGACGGGATTCGAACCCGCGACCCTCACCTTGGCAAGGTGATGCTCTACCACTGAGCCACTTCCGCATCCGCCCCGTTTAACCGGGGCGACGAGAGAACTCTAGCGAATCCTGGCCGAGTACCCAAACTGGATTACGCTCACGCAGGTCACGTGTGGCCCCCGTTGACGGTGATGCGCTGGCCCGTGACGAACGCGCCGCCCTCCGAGGTGAGGAACGAGACGGCCGCCGCGACGTCATCAGGCGTGCCCATGCGGCCCAGAGGCACCTCCGCGAGGTAACCGCTCTCGTCGAGGCCCGCATGCCGTTCCACCGGGATCCAGCCTGGGGCGACGACGTTGACCGTGATGCCGTACGGGCCCAGCTCGCGGGCCCAGACCTCGGTCATGGCGTGCTGGGCGCTCTTTGCCGCGATGTAGGCGGACATGCTGGGAAGCTTGCGGTCCACGATGTCCGAACCGATCTGGATGACGCGTCCGCCGCCGTGTTCCTTCATGCCCGGCAGTACCGCCTGCACCAGCAGTGTCGGGCTCTTGACGAAGAACTCGAGCTGGTCGAGTTGCGCCTGCCAGGTGAGGTCCTCCAGTGCGATGGACGGCTGCGGGCCGGTCGCGTTGACCACCAGGACGTGGATCGGGCCCAGGCGCTCGGCGACGTCGGCCACCAGGGACGACACGTCGGGCCCGTGCGTGACGTCGGCGGCGAACGCCTCCGCGACGCCGCCCGCGGCGCGGATCTCGTCCACCACCTTCGTGGCTCCGGCGGCGTCCCGGCTGTAGTTGACGGCGACGGCCAGGCCGTCGGCGGCCAGCCGGCGCGCGATCACGGCACCGAGGCCGCGCGACGCGCCGGTCACGAGGGCGACTGCTGTCATGAGACCCGACTCTAGCGACGGGCTCTGGTGACGAGCGCTGGTGACGAGCGCTGGTGACGAGCGCTGGTGACGTGAGCGCCGTAGGACGGGTTCTAGCGGCCTCGCGGGCCGCCGGAAACGCCCGTCGAGTACGGTGCCTCCGTCTCCAGGCGGTAGTCCCGGCCGGAAACGGCGCGGTTGCCCTCGATGACGCGTTCGGAAGGCGGCCGTTCCCCGTCCGCCAGCGCCTGCCGCATCCGCCGGAACCGCTCGTGCTCCTCCAGCACGTACCCGGTGCCCAGCGTCGTGCGGTCGGCCTGGGTGGCGAGCAGGTCGCGGAGGTAGGCCTTGTTCGGCTCGAACGTCATCGGCGGCGGGCACGCCTGGGCCAGCACCTGGTCGGGATCGCGCCCGTCGAACCGCCGGAACAGCTCGGCCGCCAGCCGCAGGTGCTCCAGCTCCATGTTGAGGTGCAGCTCCCAGATGCCCTTCACCCGGGGATCCGACTCGGTCTCCATGCACGAGTAGTACAGGTAGCACTCGTTGTACTCGTGGTTGAGCAGCCGCTCCCACCAGCTCTCGCCCCCGTCGGCCAGCGACTCGTAGTGGGTGAGGTGCCCCTCCTCCACCAGCCCGATCTCCTGGTAGAGCCGGCGGGCCGCGGGCTCCAGGCACATGGGACCGGCGTTCATGGAGAAGTTCATGATCTGCTGCTCGACCGCCATGACGGTCAGCGCGTGCAGCCGCGACAGCGGCTCCGTCGTCCCCCGGTCGTACGGCTCGCGCACGTTGTCCACCGGATCCCGGTGCTGCAGGTGCGTCGGCCGCCCCGGCATCACCTCGGTCACCCGGCCCACGATCTTCTCGGCCGCGCGGTGCTCGATCATCTCGTACAGGTTCGCGTACCGGTAGAGGTGGTCGAGGTGCTCCAGCAGGCCGAACTGGTAGGCCTGCTTCAGATAGTCGTCCGGCTCCAGCCGCGCCGCCCACGCCGTCAGGTCCACCGCCGCCTGCTCGTAGGCGATCGTGGTCTCCAGCACCGACGACAGCCCCGACAGCAGCCAGTTGACCACTTTCTGCTGCTGCGCCTCGATGTAGCGCACCCGCGCCAGTTGCTGCCTGATCTCGGTGTCGGGACAGTGGCGGGCGAGCTGGTGGCTGAAGAGGATCGCCTCCGTCTCGATCGCGTTCATGGTGATGATGCGGCAGCGCGTGTAGGGGTCGGTGTGGTCGGGGTCGATCGGCGTGACGTTCAGCTCGTTCCAGTGGCGCAGCTGGTCGTCCAGCGGGATACCCCGCTCCTGCAGTGGGTCGAAGGCCATGTGGCTGCGCTTACCCGGGGCGAAATGCGGCAACCTCCGCTTTCGGTCCTCTGACGGCCTGCGTTCGGTAAGGAAGCGCGTGTCCGCCGGAGGCTCGGGTAGGGCGCGGGCGTGGGTGAACAAGATGTCATCGATTTGCTGGTGATCCAGCACAGCCAGATCAGGGACCTGTTCGACGAGGTGGAGCAGGCGCCGCCGGACAAGGTGGAGGAGGCCTTCGACCGGCTCACGCGGATGTTGTCCGTGCACGAGACCGCCGAGGAGGAGATCGTCCATCCGTACGCGCGCAGGAAGCTCGACAACGGGCAGGGCGTCGTGGGCGACCGCCTGACCGAGGAGAACCGCGCCAAACAGCTCCTCCTCGACCTTCACAAGGGCGGAGTGGACCATCCGCAGTTCTGGGAGCGGCTCGGTGAGCTGCGCCTGGCCGTGGCGGCGCACGCCCGCAGCGAGGAACGGTACGAGTTCGTCAAGTTGCGCGCGAAGACCTCCGCGGTCGAGCGGCGGGCCATGGCCGCGGCGGTGCGGGCGGCCGAGACCCTCGCCCCGCAGCGCCCGCACCCCGGCACGGAGAGCGCCACCAAGAACGTCCTGGTGGGCACGCCGATCGCGCTGATGGAGCGGGCACGGGAGCTGATCCGCAAGGCGCTCGGCAAACGCGGCTGACCTTTCTGCGCACGTCGCGAGGCGGCGAGCGCGGCCGACCCTCGACGCACGTCGCAAGGTGCTCGGCAAGCGCGGCGTGACCCTTCGACGCGCGTCGAAATGTCGACGTACTAGCGTCGTACGCATGGAGTACATCGCTCGCGACGCCGACATAGCGCCCGTCGCCGCGCTCATTGCGGACCCGACCAGGGCGGCCATGCTGACCGCCCTCCTCGACGGGCGGGCCCTGGCGGCGGGAGAGCTGGCCCGGGTGGCCGGGGTCAGCGCCGCCACGGCGAGCGCCCACCTGTCCAGGCTGCTCGACGGGCGGCTGGTCGACGTCGTACGCCAGGGCCGCCACCGCTACTACCGCCTGGCCGGGCACGACGTGGCCGAGGTGCTGGAGGTGCTGGCCAGGGTCAGCGCCCGCCCGCCCGTACGGTCCCTGCGCCAGTCCAGGCAGGCCAGGATGCTGGAGGAGGCCCGCACCTGCTACGACCACCTCGCGGGACGCGCCGGGGTGGGGTTGCTCGACCGGCTCACCGAGGGCGGCTACTACGCGGCGCAGGACCTGACCGAGGCGGGAGAGCGGCTGCTGGCCGGCATCGGCGTGGACGTGGACGGCGCGCGCAGGTCGAGGAGGCGGTTCGCGCCCGAGTGCCTGGACTGGACCGAGCGCAGGTCGCATCTGGGCGGGGCGCTGGGGGCGGCGATCACCGAGGTGCTGTTCGAACGGGACTGGTACCGGCGCGGCAAGGTGCCCAGAGCGGTGGTCCTCACCGACGAGGGCAGGGAGGGGCTGTCCGCATTGTTCCCAAGTAAGGAGCTAACATCGGGTACGCCGGTTACCTAGCGAGCAGCGAGAGAGAACGCCCCATGCGCGACAACGAGGTCGTGAACGTCGGCCCCGAGCCCTTGACCTTCGACGACGTCATCCGGGTGGCCCGCCACGGCGCCCCCGTACAGCTCACCGACGACGCCCTGGCCGCCATCTCGGCCGCCCGCCAGCGGGTGGACGAGCTGGCCGAGAGCCCGACGCCCGCGTACGGCATCTCGACGGGCTTCGGAGCCCTGGCCACCCGCCACATCGACCCGGCGCTGCGCGCCCAGCTCCAGCGCTCGCTGGTGCGCTCCCACGCGGCGGGTAGCGGGCCCGAGGTCGAGACCGAGGTCGTGCGCGCGCTCATGCTGCTGCGCCTGCACACGCTCGCCACCGGCCACACCGGCATCAGGCCCACCACGGCCAAGACCCTGGCCGCGCTGATCAGCGCGGGCATCACGCCGGTCGTGCACGAGTACGGCAGCCTCGGCTGCTCGGGCGACCTCGCGCCGCTGGCGCACGTCGCGCTCACGCTGATGGGCGAGGGCGTCGTACGCGACGGCTCCGGGAACCTCCAGCCCGCCGGCGAGGCGCTCAAGCAGGCCCACATCGACCCCGTCGAGCTGGCCGCCAAGGAGGGCCTGGCGCTCATCAACGGCACGGACGGCATGCTCGGCATGCTCATCCTGGCCATCCACGACCTCACGGCGCTCGTCAGGACCGCCGACGTCAGCGCCGCGATGAGCGTGGAGGCGCTGCTGGGCACCGACCGGGTGTTCATGCCGGAGCTGCAGGCGCTCAGGCCGCACCCCGGCCAGGCCCTGTCCGCCGCCAACATGACCAAGGTCCTGCGCGAGTCCGGCATCATGGCCAGCCACCGCGACCCGGAGTCCTGCACCCGCGTCCAGGACGCCTACTCGCTGCGCTGCGCCCCCCAGGTCGCCGGTGCCGCCCGCGACACGATCGCGCACGCCGCCACCGTTGCCGGATGGGAGCTGGCCAGCGCCGTCGACAACCCCGCGGTGCTGGCCGACGGCCGCGTCGAGTCCAACGGCAACTTCCACGGCGCGCCGATCGGGTACGTCCTGGACTTCCTGGCCGTGGTGGCCGCCGACCTGGCCTCGATGTCGGAACGGCGTACCGACCGGTTCCTGGACGTGGCCCGCAACCACGGCCTGCCCGCCTTCCTGGCCCACGACCCCGGCGTGGACTCGGGTCACATGATCGCCCAGTACACCCAGGCGGCCATCGTCTCCGAGATGAAGCGCCTGGCCGTGCCCGCCAGCGTGGACTCGATCCCCAGCTCGGCCATGCAGGAGGACCACGTGTCCATGGGCTGGTCGGCGGCGCGCAAGCTGCGCAGGTCGGTGGACGGGCTCACCCGCGTGCTGGCGGTCGAGGTGCTCACCGCCGCCCGCGCGCTCGACCTGCGCGCCCCTTTGGAGCCCGCGCCCGCGACCGCGGCCGTCGTCAGGGCCCTGCGCGAGACCGTGCCCGCCCCCGGGCCCGACCGGTTCCTCGCGCCGGAGATCGAGTCCGCCGTACGCCTGGTCGCCGAGGGCGGCGTGGTCGCGGCGGCGGAGTCGGTCACCGGTCCCCTGAATTAGCCGGGGATTGCGACGATCAGGTCCACCTCCAGCAGCAGCCCCGGCCGGAACAGCCTGGACACCTCCACGGTGGTGCTGGCCGGGGGCGTGCCGGTGATGTACTTCGCGCGGACCCGCCCGTAGTCGAGGAGCTGGTCCATGTCCGTCACGTACGTCCGGATGAACGCGATGTCCTCGAACGCCGCCCCCTGGTCGGCCAGGATGCGCGAGATCACCTGGAAGATGTGCTCGGACTGGGCGGCCATGGATCCTTCGCCGACGATGTTCCCCTGCTCGTCGAAGGCGGCCTGGCCGGAGACGTAGAGCATGTCGCCGACGCGTACGGCGTGCGAGTAGCGGCCGTTCGTGGCGGGGATCGTCGACAGGTTCAGCGGCACCGCACGGTGGGTGATCCCCCCGCCGACGTGCTCGGCGATCGCCGTCAGGTCGCGCTCCCCCAGCCCGGCCGCCCGCGCCTCCTGCAGCCTGGCCCGGGCGGCGCCGGCCATGGAGGCGCCCTCCCAGGCTCCCAGCTCCAGGTCCTTGGTCGCGTGCCCCAGCGAGTAGCGGGTCTCGGCGGACGGCACGCGCAGCCGCTCCGCCAGCGTGCCCAGCGGGGTGCCCGACAGCACGTCGGCCAGCGCGCCACGGTCCACGCCGTGCGCCTCGCCGTACGCGAACGTCTCCGCCAGCAGCACCTGGGCGGGCACGATCGCGCTCATGACGGCGATCTTCATGGCCGCTCCCGCGCCCAGCGGCCCGACCTCCCGCACCGACCCGAACACCGACAGCACCTCGCGGCAGCCCGACACGTCACCGCCGGCCAGCACGGTCAGCGTGCCGTCGGCCGCGGGGCCCACGCTGCCCAGCACCGGCGCGTCCACCAGGCCCACCTCGGCCGGCAGCAGCGCGCGCAGCTCGCGCACCGCCTCCGGGCCGATCGTGGACATCTCCACCACCGTCGCGCCGGGCCGCAGCCCCGGCCGCGCCGCCGTCAGCACCTCCCGCACCGCGGCCGGGTCGCTGAGCATGGTGATGACCAGCTCGGCCCCGTCCACCGCCTCCGCCGCGGTCACGCCGCTCCCGCGCCGCCACGTCGTCACCTTGTGCCCGGCCTGGGTCAGCCGCCGGGCCATGGGGACGCCCATGCGTCCCTGTCCGAGAAAAGCAATCATGCGTCACAGTCAACCTGGATGCGAGGTATTCCACCACCGACTAGATTGCATATCAGCCATGCGAGATCTGAATGCCTTGGACCCGGGAGCGCTGCGGCTGTTCCACGAGGTCGCCGTGAGCGGCTCCTTCACGGCCGCCGCCGAGCTGCTCGGCTACACCCAGTCGGCGGTCTCCCGCCGCGTCGCCGCGCTGGAGCGCGCCACCGGCGGGCCGCTCTTCGAGCGTCTGCCGCGCGGGGTGCGCCTGACCCCGGCGGGGAAGGCGCTGCACCGGCATGCCACGGCCGTGCTCGACCGGCTCGAACGCGCGGGCGAGGAGCTGGCCGCCATCCACACCGGCCGGGGCGGGACGCTGCGGGTGGGCGCGTTCGCCACGGCGAACGTGGATCTGGTGCCCGGCACGCTGAAACGGTTCGCCGAGCGGCGGCCCGACGTCGAGCTGCGGCTGATCGAGGGGCTGACCTCGCGGCTGATGGACCGGCTGCGCGGGGGCGCCCTCGACGTGGCCGTGATCAGCGACTACCCGGCCGGGCTGTCCGCCGAGGGCGTCCGTACGGTGCCGCTGCGCGAGGACCGGCTGCTGGTCGCGCTGCCCGGCGGCCACCGCCTGGCCGCCGAGGCCGACGTGGACCTGCGGGACCTGGCGGAGGAGACGTGGATCGAGGCCGCCCCGCGCGGCCAGCCGACCCTGCTGGTGACCGCGTGCGCGGCGGCCGGGTTCACGCCGCGCAGCGGGCTGCGGGTGGCCGAGTGGACGGGCAAGTTCGGCTTCGTCGCCGCCGGGCTCGGGGTGACGCTGGTGCCGGAGCTGGCGGCGCGGGCCGTACCGGGGGATCTGGTGCTGCGCCCGCTGCGGGGGATGGCGCCCGCGCGGAAGGTGTACGCGGCCCTGCCCGAGGCGCCGCTGCCGGCCGCGCTGGAGCTCGTCGAAATGCTGGGAGAATGGAGAATGTGTACGACGGTTTCGCCCACTTAGGTCACGTGTACGCGACCGGGTTGCGTGACGTGACCTCCGACCTGGCCGCGCTCGACGGCGAGGGCTGGTGGGCTGTCGTCGTCGACTACGAGGGCAAGGTGACGTGTGCCCGGTTCGACCGGGTGCGCGAGTCTCCCCTGCCCGCTCCCGCCCGCCCCTGGCACGGGCCCCGGCCCGACCAGTGGCGCAGTTCGCTCGATCAGGCCGCCTACGAGCGGGGCGTGCGCGCCATCCGCGGCTACATCGAGCGGGGCGAGGTCTACCAGGCGAACCTCTGCCGGATCCTGACGGCCCCCGTCCCGGCCGACGCCGACCCGCTCGCCCTGGCCGCCCGGCTGGCCGCGGGCAACCCCGCGCCGTACGCGGGCGTCATCCGGGTGCCCGGCCTGAGCGTGGTGTCCGCATCGCCCGAGCTCTACCTGTCGCGTGACGGCGACGTGGTGGAGTCCAGGCCCATCAAGGGCACCGGCGCGACCGCGGACGACCTCCTCGACAAGGACTACGCCGAGAACGTCATGATCGTCGACCTCGTCCGCAACGACCTCGGCAGGGTCGCGGCCGTCGGCTCGGTCGAGGTGCCGTCGCTCTGCGCCGTCGAGGAGCACCCGGGGCTCGTCCATCTCGTCTCCACCGTCCGGGCCAGACTGGCGCCGGGGGCGGGCTGGCCCGAGCTCTTCGCCGCGACTTTCCCGCCCGGATCTGTCACGGGCGCGCCCAAGTCGTCGGCTCTGCGCATCATCAACGAGCTCGAACCTGCACCCCGGGGGCCGTACTGTGGGGCTGTGGGCTGGGTCGACGCCGACCGCCGCCGGGCGGCGCTGGCCGTGGGCATCAGAACATTCTGGATCTCGCCGTTGGCTCACGGCAAGGGCGAGCTCCGATTCGGCACGGGAGCGGGCATCACCTGGGGCAGCGACCCCAGGCGCGAATGGCTCGAGACCGAGCTCAAAGCAGCCAGGCTCATCGCACTGGCATCCACAGGAGGAACTACATGAACATCCCTGTCTGGGTCAACGGCGAGCTGATCGACCCCGCGCAGGCCACCGTATCGGTGTTCGACCACGGACTCATGGTCGGCGACGGCGTCTTCGAGACCATCAAGATCGTGAACGGCCGGTCGTTCGCTCTCACCCGTCACCTCGACCGGCTCACGCTCTCCGCCCAGCGCATGGACCTGCCCGAGCCCGACGTCGACGCCATCGCCGACGGCATCGGCAAGCTCCTGGCCGTCGCGCCCGCGTGGGCGCTCGGCCGCATCCGCGTCACCTACACCAGCGGCCCCGGCCCCCTCGGCTCCGACCGCGGCGACCAGGGCACCACCTCCGTCGTCATCGTGGACGAGCAGAAGCCGTTCCCGGCCACCGCCAACGTCACCGTCGTCCCCTGGCCCCGCAACGAGCGCGGCGCCCTGTCCGGGGTCAAGAGCACCTCGTACGGCGACAACGCCAAGGCCCTGCTGTTCGCCAAGAAGCGCGGCGGCGGCGAGGCCATCTTCGGCAACCTGGCGGGCGACCTCTGCGAGGGCACCGGCTCCAACATCTTCATCGTCCGCGACGGCCGCCTGCTCACCCCCACCCTCGAGGCCGGCCCCCTGGCCGGGGTGACCAGGGCGCTGGTGCTCGAATGGTGCGGCGGGGAGGAGACCGACGTGCCGCTCTCGGCGCTGTACGAGGCCGAGGAGGCGTTCCTGACCTCGACGACCCGCGACATCCAGCCGATCAGGCTCGTCGACGACACCGAGCTGCCGATCGCTCCCGGCCCGATCACCACCAAGGCCATGCGGATCTTCGCCGAGCGTTCCGCCGCCGACCTCAACCCGTAGGCCGCGAGGGGCGGGGGTGCCGGGCGTCACCGGTGGACGACCGGCTCCTTCTGCTCGCCGGGGAACACCATGATCAGCAGCTCCACGGCGCCGTCCGGCGGGTCCGGGACCTGGTAGACCTGCTCGCGCCCGCGCAGGTGGACCCGGACCCGGTAATGCCCGGGGCCGGCCGCCGTGAGGCCCCGGATGCGGCGGCCGTCGCCGTCGGAGAGGGTCAGCGAGCCCTTCGGGCTCTCGTAGCCCACCTCGACCACCTCCTTCCAGCCCCTGGTCTCCAGCGGCGGCCGCCTGGTGTAGGACTCGACGGTCACGCAGGCGTGCCCGACCTCGTCGGCCGCCCAGATCGTCAGCGCTCCCGGCTCGCTCCCGACCAGGTCCTCGACCAGGTCGGGAACGCGGCCCTCGGAGCCGTCCTCCCACCCCCCGACGGTCCAGAACTCGGTGAACATCGTGGCGCGCCGCTGGCGGGCCGGCTTGATCCTGGGGCGGTGGGGCCGGTGCCGGGCGCACGCCCGCTCCTTCCCGGCGACGTACGCGGCCGCTTCCTCCTGCCGCTGCTTCTCCTGCGCCGCCTCCCAGCGCGCCACGGAGGGGCAGAGCGAGGCCAGCGCCGGCAGCAGGGACGCATGGGGCGCGTCCCGTACGGCGGGCACGCCGATGTCGCCGCCGTGCCGATCGGCCAGGCCGCACAGGTGGTGCCCCTGGGCCAGGACGATGCGGTCGGACGACTCGTTCCACTCCTCGATGCCCTCGCCGGGGAAGAAGCCGTAGCCGCGAACCCGGCACAGGAAGTCCTTCTCCTCCTTGCGCAGCCCCTCGACCGTGCCGCGGCCGAATCCGGCGCAGTCGAGCTCGCTGTCGGCGCTCACCTTGCCCGGGGGGACGGACCCGACCGCGACCAGGAGGGTCGCCGTCACCGTCAGGACCACGGCGGACGCGCGGACGAGGCGGCCCCGCCGGACGAACGCGCGCCGGGGAGGGCGCGCCGCGAGCAGGATCAGGATCGGGGGCACCAGGACATAGAGGTCCATAGGCCCTACGGCATGGCATCGCGGGTTGAGCGCGTACATGAGGAGCTGCAGGAGGCTCGGGAGGAGCAGGACGGTGGCCGCGGAGCGGGCGACGATCCGGCCGAGCCGGTCACGCCCCTTCCGCAGGCTCGCGTACCAGCCCGCGAAGCCGAGGACGATCAACGGTGCGCCGCCGTACGAGAAGAGCGGGAAGTCCCGCAGCGCGCTGTCCCAGTAGCGGACGGACAGGTCGATCCGGCACGAATACAGGGTCACGAACCCGTACACGCCTGTGGCGTCCTCGGGTTCGGACAGGAGCGCGTCGATCCGGAACAGGACGCCGGGCAGCACCGCGAGCAGCAACGCCGACGCCCAGCGAGCCGATGATCGTCGGGACACGACAGCGAACATTAGCGGGTGGCGCTCACCGGTGAGACACTTCCCCGTCACCGGGCGGCGGCATCCGACCCGGCTCGGGCAGAGGACGAGGTGTGGCGAAGACGACCCGTATCTTCCTGCTCGCGGCCGTGGTCTGCGCGCTCGCCGTCTCCGGCGGGTCCGCCCTGCCGCCCGTGGGCGGATTCCCGCTCGGCCGGGCCTTCGGCGGCGTCCTGGTCTTCCCCGGGACGGGCGGGGGCACGGTGGCGGTGCTGGTCGCCTTCTCGGTCGCGCTGACCGGCGGGGCGTATCTCGCGTTCCGGTGGGCCGGGTTCGGCGGGTCGCGGCTGGGGGTGCTGGTCTGCTGGGGGCTCGCAGGCGGTCCCGCGGGGGTGCTGGCCGTGCTGATGTGGGCGCGGCTGCGAGGTGTGCCCTTTCGGGAGCACCTGACGTACGCCGCCTCCTGGGGGATGGCGACGGCGCTGCTCGCCGCAGTGCTGGTGCTAGCCGTCACCCGGGCGGCGCCAGCCGAGTCCGCGAAGCAGGGCACGTCGGCGTTCCGGCCGCGTGGCTGGGTGCTGCCGGGCCTGGTGGCGGGGTGGTCGGTGGTGTGGAGCGCCTTCCTCGGGCGGCAGGAGCTGCTCGCCTGGCTGCCGCTCTCGCTGAACTACTTCGACCAGGTGGCCGTGGTGCTCGCCGCCGTCGCGGCCGGGTCGCTGGAGGGCGTGCTGCGGCGGCGATTACCGGTCGAGGGGCGGCCGGGGCGGGCGTTCGTCCTGGCGTGGATCGCGCTGACCGCCGCCCCGGTCGTGTACGCGGCCGTCGTCGCCATCGACCGCGGCATGCGGGAGCTGCTGCTCGCCGACCCGCTGGACTGGGCCTGGGCGGCGGAGTACCTCCGCGACCTCGGGGCGGCGCTGATCGCCCATCCCGCCCAGGTCGCCGTGCCCCCGTTGCTGCTCGCGGCGGCCGCCATCGGGATCCAGACGGTCGTTCCGGCCAGGGAGCGCCCGGCCGCGGCACCCGATCCCGTGCGGCCCGATCGGCGGTGGAGCCTGCTGGTGGCCGGGGCGGCGCTCGCGCTGACGTACTTCTGCCTGGCCGTCACCTCGAGGTTCCCGCTGCTGACGCGGCGGACGTTCGACGAGGGGACGCCCGCGCCGCTGCGGGCGCTCGCGCTGCTCGCCCCGCCCGATCCGGCGCTGGGCGGAACCGTGGTGGTGTGGGTGTGGGCGGTGGTGGCCGTGTTCGGGGTGACGGCGGCGGCGCTGGTGTACGTCGCGATCCGGGGGCAGCTCGTACGGCTCTTCCCCGCCTCTGACTACCTGCTGCTGACGGGTGCGCTCGCACTGGCCACCGCGCTGGCCTGGAACCTCGGCAGCGTGATCGGCCACGCGGTCACCGGCGAGCGGCCGCTGGACGTCGCGCCCGCCCGGGAGGCCGCCGCGTTCACCGGGTTCGTGGTGCCGGTGTTCGGGGCGCTGCTGTTCATCGTGCATTCGCAGGTCGGCCTGACCAGGTTCGTACGCATTGTCGAGCTGGCGGGCGAGGAGGGCTGGGCCAAGCTGCGTGAGCGGTACCGGGCCTGGAAGGAGCAGGTGCGCCCGCACGTGCCGAGCCGCCGGGAGCGCGGCCTGGCCGCGGCGCGGGCGGGCGGGGCGGCGCTGGTGATCGCCGTGGTGGCGGGGGCGTTCCAGGGGTTCGGCGTGGGACCGCCCGTGGGGCGGGCCGACGCGCCGTTCCTGGCCGTGCCGGTGCTGCGCGTGACCCGGCCGCCGCTGGAGAACCTGACCGGCGCGCTCTACGTGCTGCTCCTCGCCGGGCTGGTCTACCTCGGCTTCGCCCGGCTGAACACGAAGGAGCGCCGCGCGGCCCCGTTGCTGGCCGTCTGGGGGCTGTCGGTGCTCGCCGGCGGGCTGGCCGGCCTGTTCGACCCGGTCACCGGGCTGCAGACGGGCCTCGTCGCCGGGCCGCTCGTGGCCGCGGCGCTGGTGGTGCCGCTGCGGCGGAAGATCCTCCTGTACGGCGCGGCGCTGCTGGTGCTCGTGGCGGCGGCGCCGGCCGTGCAGGGCGGCCCGGCCCGCGAGCGGGTCGCGATCGGCCCTGTCGCCTGGCGGGAGCAGCGCCCGAGGCTCATGATCGACGTCTCCTACCCGCGGGCCCAGGGCGCCGACGCGGCGCGGATCAACGCGGCGCTCGCCGAGCCCGTACGCGAGGCCGTCGAACGCACGTCGCGAAGCCTGCGGGCCGATCCCGCGGCCACCGGGCAACGTGGCCGACTCCGCTGTCGAGGGGCGATTGGCCGACGCGCTGGAGCAACTGCGGTGGGCTCTCGGCACCGGGGTCGCGCCCGTACTGCTGG
>NZ_JBSGFQ010000119.1:0-35598 GCF_053603495.1 Nonomuraea sp. NPDC004186
CGCCGAGGAGATCGACTGGCACGTCCCCGGCAGTGACGCGCTGCCCTGGACCGGGGAGCGACGTCGAACCGCGCCTGGCACCCCGCGACGGCCGGATCGTGGAACTCGGCCTGAGCACCCGCACCGACCCGAACCTCGGCAACCACGTGGCGTTACACATTCACGCCGCCAGCCCCACTCCGGGGTGATCAACGGCCACGCGCCTTTACGTTGTAGATTTCATGTTGGCGTCAGCGGCCATGATCTCAGTGAGCCGGAGTATTGGATCACCGTTCCATCGGTGCCGTCTTCGGGTGGGAGGGCGGGCTCGGGACGGACGTGCTGAGGCTCGTCATCGCCGGCGCCGACGGGAAGACCCGACTACTCCCGGCGTCGTAGTCCGGCTGGTCGGTGATCCCGGTGCGGTAGTGGCAGATGGCTCCGCGGCGGGACCGAGCATGGCAAGGCTGCTGCGCCCCCACGGATGGAGTTTCGCCGCCGTTGTGATCCTGCAGGTCATCGGCGCCGTCGCGGGGCTGGCGCCGCTGCTGGCGGTCGTCGAACTGGGTCGTACGCTGTTGTCGCCCGGCCCGGCCGATCACGGTCACGTCTGGACCGTCGTCATCGCGGGCGCGGCCGGCCTGTTCGTACGGCTGCTGTTCACGGCCGCCTCGTCCGGGATCGGGCACGTCCTCGACGGCCAGGTGCAGCTGTCGTTCCGCCGGCAACTGGCCGCGCGGCTGGGACGCGTACCGATCGGCTGGTTCTCCCGGCGCCGGACCGGCGAGCTGGCGAAGGCGGTCGGGGAGGATGTGAGCGCCGTGCACCCGTTCATCGCCCACACCCCCGGCGAACTGGCCGCCGCGTGCGTGGTGCCGCTGATCTACCTGTTCACCGTCGACTGGCGGCTCACGCTGATCACGTTGATACCGGGTGGTGTTCAGCGGAAGCCGACGTGCGGGCGGCGGCGGCCGCGGCGCGGCTGGACGAGGTGATCGAGCGGCTGGGCGACGAATGTCGGCGAGGGCGGCGCGCTGCTGTCCGGCGGCGAACGCCGGCGTGTCTCGATCGCGCGGGCGCTGCTGAAGAACGCGCCCATCGTGCTGCTGGACGAGGTCACCTCCGCGCTGGACCCGGTGAACGAGGCGGCCGTCCACGAAGGCATCGAGCGCCTGATGGCGGGCCGGACGGTCGTGATGGTGGCGCATCGGCTGCGGACCGTCCGGCGCGCCGACCGCATCGTCTTTCTGGACGGCGGCCGGATCGTGGAAGAAGGCGGCCACGACGAACTGCTGCGCCGCGGCGGCCGCCACGCCGATTTCTGGAACTCCGAATATGCCTTCACGTCATTTTGCCGAGTCATTATTCGGGAAGACTCTACAACACCGCTACAAATGCTCTACAAATTCACGACCTAGTCTCTCACCTGCATGAATGAATCAATAAATTATCTCCAAAGCATGGCTCCGTAGGCGATTTCAACACCGTTCAAGAAAATTGTCCAGCTCTTGTCGAGCGGATTGTCAGCCCTTACTCTCCAGGTGATCAAATCACTTTCTCCTTTCACCTGGAGGCACCCCTTGCACCGATTAGCGCTCCCCGTCGCCGTCTCGGCGATGCTTCTCCCCTTCCTCGCCCCGGAGGTCTCCGCCACCGCGCTCGCCGACCCGCCGCCGGCGAACGTCCAGGAGGTCGGGCCCGGCCAGTACTCCTCCGACACCAAGACCTTCAAGCTCACCGAACTGGACGTGTCCGCGGGCGCGATCAGCCGCAAGCACGGCGTGGCCCTGACCGCCGGTGATCTGGCCCGGCCGCAGTCCGCCCCGGCCACCAGGCCCGAGCTGGGCGTCTTCGGGCCGGGCTGGCAGGCCGAGTTCGCCGGCGGAGAGATCAACCGGAAACTCGAGAACCAGAACGGCACCATCGTCGTCACGGAACTCGACGAAGGGACGTCGACCAGCTTCACCCTGAAGAGCAGCGTCTCCTTCCCCGACGGCGGCGGCATCCAGACGTACGAGGCCGCCGACGGATCCAAGATCACCGAAACCACCAAGTGGGACGCGGTCATCGGGGCGATGCGCACCACGACGACCGAGACGTTCGTGACGGATCTGGGCCCCCTGGACCCGGGCAAGGAGCCCTTGACCAACGCCGACGGCACCCCCATCAGCAACGCCGACCTCCAGCTCACCTACACCTGGGCCCGGCCGGCCGGGGCGCCGGGCGCCGACCCCTGGCGGGTGACCAGCGTGGGCACCGTCGCCTTCGGCAAGTCCGCCATCACCTACGACGCCCAGGGCCGCGTCAGCAGCGTCAAGGAACCGACCCGTGGCGAGAGCCCCGCAAGCGTCACCACGTTCACCTACGCCACGGCCACCACGGCCACCGGCACCTCCAACGGCGACTACGCGGGCCGGCTCAAGGAGATCAAGGTCGCGTACGGAACCGACGCGCCGCAGACCGAGGCGAGCTACGCCTACGACCTGAACGGCCTGCTGCGCACCGCGAGCGATCCCAGCCTCGGCTCCGTCCAGGGGACCTACGCCTACGACTCCGTGGGACGCCTGTCATCGATCGAGTCCGTCAGCAACGGCGACTGGCAGCTCACCTTCCCTGAGGGCGCCGCGGCTCCCCAGGTGGTCGCCACCGGCACCGACATGCCGGCCAACGGCGGGCCGACCGAGGGCGCGGCCGGGCTCGACGACCCGAACGCCACCGAGCCGCCGGCCGGCGACTTCCTGCCGGACGGCGTGGACCCCCCGCAGTCCTACCCGAAGAAGTGCGACTCGGCCAAGACCTGGATGTGGTACACGAAGTCGGGCTGCTCGGCCTGGGCCTACCACGGCGGCAGCTGGAAGAAGCCCGACTGGAAGCGGACCGCCAGCGGCTTCAAGGTCAGGGGCATCGTTCACGACCACTGCACGAAGCCGGGAGCGGACCGCCCCGCCGGGTTCGACTTCCGGCCGGCCTGTGACTCCCACGACTACGGGTACGGTCTGATGACCAACCAGAGGATGAAGTACAAGTACTACCTCGACCGCACCGTCTTCCGGAAGCTCGACGTGGACACCCGGTTCTACATCACCCTGAAGGACAAGGTGTGCGGCGGCTACTTCTTCCTGGTGCGGGGCGCCTGCAGGAAGATCGCGGCCGTCTACTACGCGGCGGTCCTGGGCTTCGGCAGGCCCTGAGAACGGCGCCCGCTGAACCCCTTCTCGGGCCGGACCGCGGCATCGCCCGCCGTCCGGCCCGACCTCGGTCGCCGCGTCAGGCGCTCAGGCGAACCGCCAGCGGGTGGCTCCGTGCGGTTCGGCGGTGGCGACGCCGAACGCGACGCGCATCGAGAAGCGATAGAGGTGCCACGGCGCCGGGCCCGCGCTCGGCGCGCTGAACGGCGCGGTGATCGCGTCGCCCTCGGCGGTCGCGGGCCAGCCGAGCTCGGCGTACAGGGCGGCCACGCGCTCGACCATGGTGGCGTCGGTGACCCGGCGCGCGGTGCCCTCGAGGTTCAGGTCGATGCCGTCGAGCCTGACGGAGATCGTGCAGTTCGGATCGGCCTCCAGGTTGCGGGTCTTGCGGGCGCCCGGGCCGGTGGTGAAATGGAGGGCGCCGTCGTACCAGACGGCGCCGACCCCCGCGGCGTGCGGCCGGCCGTCGGGCCGTACGGTGCCGAGAAACCACGTGATGTCCGCCCCCGACGAACTGCTGAGCACGGCGTGGGCGCGGTCCCACGCCAGCACGTCGTGGTCGTAGCGGTCGAGATTGGTGACCTCGACGGGCAGCTGGTCGGTCATCGGAACCTCCGGACGGCGTGTGCGGCATGGCGGTCACACAGGTAGACCGGCCGGCGGCACTGAACGCATCGCCGCGGGTCACATGGTCGTTCCGCCCGAGACGTCCAGGCGGTGCCCGGTCATGTAACGGCTGTCGTCGCCGGCCAGGAAGGCCACCGCGTCGGCGACGTCCTGCGGGGTTCCCAGCCGGCCCAGCGGCGACTGCGACGACAGCCAGGCCAGGGCCTCGCCGACCAGGCGTCCCTGGTGCATGTCGGTGTCGATGACGCCGGGCGCCACGGTGTTGACCGTGATGCCACGCGGCCCGAGCTGCTTGGCCAGCGCGGTGGTCAGCACGTCGAGCGCGGCCTTGGACATGGCGTAGCCGATCGCCCGCGGCATGGCCGCGCCTCGCGTCAGCATCGTGCCGATGGTGATGATCCGGCCGCCGTCCCGCAGCCGCGGCAGGGCGAGCCGGGTGATGAAGAACGGCGCGGTCGTGTTGACCGCGAACAGCCGCTCGAAGCCGTCCCTGGTCACGCCGTCGATCTCATCCTGGTCGCCGAGGATGCCCGCGTTGTTGACCAGGATGTCCAGGCCGTCGGCGTGGGCGTCGAAGCCGGCCCACAGCTCTTCGGCGTCCCCCGGCACGCCCAGCTCGGCCCGTACGGCGAACGCCTGCCCGCCGGCCGCCTCGATGGCCACGACCGTCTCCTTGGCGGCCGCCTCGTTGCTGCCGTAGTGGACGGCGACCCGGGCACCCTCCCGGGCCAGCCGGGTGGCGACGGCCCGGCCGATCCCCCTGCTGGCGCCGGTCACGAGCGCCGTCTTGCCGGTCAAGGTCGTCATTGCTGATCACGCCTTCCTTATTTCGCGTACTTCGTACTCGAAACGGGACCCTAGCCATTCGAGTACTGTGTACGCAAGTTAGGGAGAGGCCAGGATGTCCGACGAGGAACTGATCAGCATCTGGATGCGGCCCGAGCGCCTGGAGCGTTCGGGGCCCGGGCGGCGGCCCGGCTACAGCCGCGAGCAGATCACCCGGGCGGCCGTCCGGATCGCCGACGCCGAGGGGGTGGAGGCCGCGACCATGCGCCGGATCGGGGGCGAGCTGGGCACCGGCGCCATGTCGCTCTATCGCTACGTACCGAAACGCGATGACCTGTTCGACCTCATGATCGACCTGGCGATGGGCGAGCTCGAACTCCCCGCCGAGCCGTCCGGCGACTGGCGAGGCGACCTCTCCCTGGTCGCCTGCGAGACCCGGGCCGCCGGCCTGCGCCATCCCTGGCTGACCCCGCTGCTCAGCGGCCGCCCGACCCTGGGCCCGCAGCTGCTGCGGGTGCACGAGTTCGCCCTGGGCGCGCTCGACGGGCTCGGTCTCGACATCGACGAGATGACCGGCTTCGTGAGCATGGTGAACGACTACGTCCACAGCGCGATCCGCCGCGAGATCGGCTGGCTGGAGGAGGCCCGCCGTACCGGCCTGGACCCGGAGCGCTGGAAACGCGACTACATCGGGCCGTACGTACGGCAGATCGTCGGGTCGGGCGCCTACCCCCTGTTCGGCCGATCCGTACAGGAATCCAGGACCGCGCACCTCTCCCCCGCCGAGCGCTTCCGGCACGGGCTGGATCGTGTGCTCAACGGGATCGGCGCGCAGCTGCCAGCAGGCCGCGCAGGACATAGGGCATGATTCCGCCGTGCCGGTAGTAGTCGGCCTCGCGAGGCGTGTCGAGCCGGAGGCGGGCCTGGAAGGTGACGCCGCCGGCGGTGACGGTCAGGGTGGGCGGGAGCCGCGGTCCGTCGAGCGCGGCCAGGCCGGTGACGCCGATGACCTCGCGGCCGGTGAAGCCGAGCTCGTCCGGGCCCTGGCCGGGCAGGAACTGCAGCGGCAGGACGCCCATGCCGACCAGGTTGGAGCGGTGGATGCGTTCGAACGACTTGGCGATGACGGCGCGCACGCCGAGCAGCGCGGGGCCCTTGGCGGCCCAGTCGCGGGAGGAGCCCGCGCCGTAACCCTCCCCGGCCAGCACCACGACCGGTACGGCGGCCTCCTGGTAGGCGCGGGCGGCCTCGTACACGGTGGTGATCGTGCCGCCGTCCAGGAAGTCGGCGGTGAGGCCGCCTTCGGTGCCGGGGGCGAGCTGGTTGCGCAGGCGGACGTTGGCGAAGGCGCCGCGCATCATGACCTCGTGGTTGCCACGGCGGGAGGCGTAGGTGTTGAGCTCGTGACGTGGCACGCCGAGGCCGGTGAGGTAGCGGCCGGCGGGGCTGGACGGGAGGATGGCCCCAGCGGGTGAGATGTGGTCGGTCGTGATGAAGTCGCCCAGCTTGACCAGGACGCGGGCGCCGGTGATGTCGGTGACGGGCGGCGGCTCGGGCGACATGCCGTCGAGGTAGGGGGCGCGGCGCACGTACGTGGAGGCGGGGTCCCAGGGGTAGGTGGCGGAGCCGGCGACGTCCAGGCGCTGCCAGCGTTCGTCGCCGTCGAGGACGTCGGCATAGGCGCGGGCGAACATCTCCGGCCTGATCACCCGCTCGATGACCGCGCGCACCTCCTGCGGGGCGGGCCACAGGTCACGCAGGTAGACGGGACGCCCGCCGGGGTCGGTGCCGAGAGGCTCGGTGGTGAGGTCGAGGTCCATCGTGCCGGCGAGGGCGTAGGCGACGACGAGCGGCGGCGAGGCGAGGTAGTTGGAGCGCACCTCGGGCTGGATGCGGCCCTCGAAGTTGCGGTTGCCCGACAGGACCGCGGCCACGTCGAGGTCGTGCTCGGCCACGGCCTTCGACACCTCCTCGACGAGCGGGCCGGAGGCGCCGATGCACGTCATGCAGCCGAACCCGGCCAGGGTGAAGCCGAGCCGTTCCAGGTAGGGGGTCAGGCCCGCCTCGCCGTAGTAGTCCATGACGACGCGCGACCCGGGCGACAGGGTGGTCTTCACCCATGGCTTGGCGCTCAGCCCGCGCTCGGCGGCCTTCTTGGCGAGCAGCCCGGCGGCGACCATGACCGAGGGGTTGGAGGTGTTGGTGCAGGAGGTGATGGCGGCGATGGCGACGGTCCCGTGCGTGATCTCCCGCTCCGCCGCGACGGGCGGCCGCTCCTGCGCGCGGAAGGCGGCCTTCACCCCCTCCAGGGGAATGCGGTCCTGGGGGCGGCGCGGGCCGGCGACGGACGGGACGACGGTGGCCAGGTCGAGGTCCAGGTCGGCGGTGTACGCGGGCGGCGCGTCCGGCTCGTGCCACAGCCCCTGCGCCCTGGCGTACGCCTCGACCAGGTCGGCGTGGTCGCCGTCGCGGCCGGTGAAGCGCAGGTAGCGGATCGTCTCGGCGTCGACGGGGAACAGCGCGGCCGTGGAGCCGAACTCCGGGCTCATGTTGGAGATCGTCACCCGGTCGGTCACCGGCAGCGCGGTGACCCCCGGCCCGTGGAACTCGACGATCTTGCCGACCACCCCGTGGTCGCGCAGCAGCTCGGTGAGGGTCAGCACGAGGTCGGTCGCGGTGGCGGCGACCGGCAGCTCGCCGTGCAGGCGCACGCCCACCACGTCGGGCACGAGGATGGACACCGACTGGCCGAGCATGGCTGCCTCGGCCTCGATGCCGCCGATGCCCCAGCCGAGCGTGCCGAGCCCGTTGACCATGGTGGTGTGCGAGTCGGTGCCCAGGCACAGGTCCGGGTACGCCTCATCGCCGCGGGTCATGACCACCCTGGCCAGGTATTCGACGTTGATCTGGTGCATGATGCCCTTGCCCGGCGGCACCACCGTGAAGCCCCGCAGCGACGCCTGGCCCCAGCGCAGGAAGCGGTAGCGCTCGGCGTTGCGCTCGTACTCCCGGTCGGCGTTGCGGGCCAGCGCGTCGGGACGGCCGAAGACGTCGGCGATGATGGAGTGGTCGATGACCAGCTCCGCGGGGATGGCCGGGTTGACCGAGGCGGGGTCGCCGCCGAGCGCCGCCATGGCGTCGCGCATGGAGGCCAGGTCGGCCAGCACGGGCACGCCGTTGGTGTCGTGCAGGAACACCCGGGCGGGATGCAGGTCCACGGCGGCGGTCCGGCCGGCGTCCGGCCGCCATCCGGTCAGGGCCCGCACCTGCTCGGCGGGGACGGCGTGCCGGAGCAGGTTCTCCAGCATGATGCGCAGGCTGTACGGCAGGCGCGCGGGTGCGTCGGCGGTGTGGATACGGTAACGGCGAGATCCCACCGTGAGGAAGTCGGTCACGTGGCCTGCCCTTGGAGCGAGACGGGATGGCAGAAGGTGTTGCGGTGCTCGGTCACGCACGCCTCGGCCACCTGGCGCCAGGCGGCGTAGTGCGGCGCGGCGCGGTGTTCGGTGAAGAAGGCGGCCTCGTCCCGGTAGATCTCGTACAGGACGAACCGGTGCGGGTCGTCGTCGCTGCCCACCACGTCGAAGCGGAGGCAGCCGGGCTCGTCGCGGGTGGCGCGGGCGTTGGCCCGGATGCCGTCGAGGAAGGTCTCCAGGCGGTCGGGCCGCACCTGGAGCTGGACGATCAGGACGAACATGCGCTCATCCAGGCGGGTTGCGGGACGGCGCACGCCTTGGCGAGCCGGCGCAGGCCCTGCAGGGTCTTTCCGGGCAGGCGCACTCCGGCCACGGCGGATTCGGCGGCGTTGCGGGCCTCGATCTCGCCGGGATAGAAGATCTCGTCGAAGCCGGGCGCGAGCGGCACGGCCTTGGTGCGGTCGATGAGGTCGTCGAGGCGGCGGGCGTAGTCGGCGGGGTCGGCCACGGCGTCCAGGCGCAGCGCGAGCAGCAGGTGGCCGCAGCCGCTGCGGTGGTCGGGGACGTAGGGGCCGGCCACGTCGGTGGCGTACGAGCTGCCGGTCAGCACGCCCGACAGCACGTCCATCATGAACGAGATGCCGTACCCCTTGTGCCCGGCCATGGGCAGGATGAGCCCGTCGACGGCCAGGGCCGGGTCGGTGGTGGCGACGCCGTCCGCCGTCTGGGCCCAGCCCTCGGGGATGGCGTGCCCGCGCTCCAGAGCGGCGTAGATCTTGCCCCGGGCGACGACGGTGTTGGCGATGTCGAGCACGACCGGGCCGCCCCGGCCGCCGGGCACCGCGATGGACCACGGGTTGGCGCCCACGCTCTTCTCCCGGCCGCCCCACGGGGCCATGGCGGGGCTGCCGTTGGTGGTCAGCAGGGCGACGCAGCCCTCGGCGGCGATCATGCGGGTGAAGTACGCGGCGGTGCCGAAATGGTTGCTGTCGCGCACCGCGACGACGCCCACGCCGTGCTCGCCGGCGCGGCGTACGGCGTCGTGGGCCGCGTACGCGGTGACGACCTGGCCGATGCCGTCGCGGCCGTCGAGGACGGCGACGGCGCCGCCGTCGAGCACGGTGGCCACGTCGGTCACCGCGCGCATGGCCCCGGAGCGCAGGCGGTCGGCGTACCACTCCAGGCGCAGCATGCCGTGCGAGGGGTGGCCCCACGCGTCGGCCGTGACCAGGCTGTCGGCCACCAGCCGCGCGTCGGGTTCGGGGACGCCGAGCGAGGTCAGGACCTCGATCCCGAAGGAGATCAGCTCGGAGGCAGGGATCACGACAGGCTCCTGACCTGGTCGGGGGTGAGCGGCCGGACGGGGCGGTCGCGCAGCAGCAGCCACAGCCGCGCCGTCTCCTCCAGCTCCTCGACGACGTCCGCGGCGGCGGCGAGGTCGGCGCCGGCGGCGATGGGCCCGTGGTTGGCCAGCAGCAGCGCGTGCGCGCTGCGGGCGGCCCGTTCGGCGATCGGCCCCAGCGCCGGGTCGCCGGGCGCGTGGTACGGCAGCAGCGGCAGCCGCCCGACGCGCATCACGTAGTAGGCGGTCAGCGGCGGCAGCACGTCGTCCGGGTCGAGGCCGTCGTGGCAGGACACGGCGACGGAGTAGGTGCTGTGCAGGTGGACGACCGCGCCGGCGTCCGGGCGGGCGCGGTAGAAGGCGGCGTGCAGGAATGCCTCCTTCGACGGGCGCGGCCCGTCCAGGTGCTCGCCCGCCAGGCTGACCAGCGACAGCTGATCGGGCGCGACGTCGCCGAGGGAGCCACCGGTAGGGGTGATGAGGAAGGCGTCGCCGGTGCGGGCGCTGAGGTTGCCGGTACGGCCGTGCGTCAGCCGCCGGCGGAACAGGGACGCGCCCAGCTCAGCGATTTGTGAGGAAATATCGGTCATGGTGCTTCCAGGGCTGTGACGAGCAGGTCGGGACGGCCGAAGTTGCCGGACTTGAGCAGCAGGGCCAGGCTCGGGTGGCCGGTGGTGAACAGCCAGGGGACTCCCCGGTCGGCTTCGGCGCCCACGACCGCGCCGGTCACGCCGAGCGCGTTGACCACGGCGCCGGAGGTCTCGCCACCGGCGACGACGATGCGCCGGACGCCGAGCCGGGCGGCGCGGGCGGCGACGGCCGCCAGCGCCCGCTCCAGCAGCCCGGCGGCGCCGGGCGAGCGCTCCTCGGGGGGAGCCGAGGAGTAGACCATGGCGCGGCCCTCCGCCTCGAGGTTGGCCTCCAGCCAGCCGAGGGCCTCCTCGACCAGCCCGTCCTGCTCGGCGCGCAGCCGGTAGGAGGGCATGTGCCGGCGGGCCAGGGCCACCTGCTCCAGCGTGGCGGCCGAGCAGCTGCCCGCGAGCACCACCCCTGGTCCCGTGGGAAGGGCAGGCGTGGCCGGTTCGTGCCGGGCGGTCTCCAGAGCTCCGGCCAGCCCCGCCGCGCCCGTGATGACGGGCAGGTGCGCGCTGGCGCGGGCGATGACGTCGAGGTCGCGGTCGTCGAGGGCGTCCGTGACCGCGTACCGGACGTCCTGGGCCCGCAGCGCGTCGAGCGCCGCGCGCACCGCGTCCGCTCCGCGCCGGACGGTCTCGTGCGCGACCAGCGCGACGCGGTGCGGGGTCTGCCGTCCCAGGACGCGGACCAGGTCGGGGTCGGTCATCGGCGTCAGCGGGTGGTGGCGCATCGACGACTCCGACAGCAGCCGGTCGCCGACGAACAGGTGCCCCTGGTAGACGGTGCGGCCGTGCTCGGGAGCGGCCGGGCACACCACGGTCAGGCGGGCCCCGCCCGCCTCGGTCAGCGCGTCGGCGACCGGGCCGATGTTGCCCTGGTCGGTGGAGTCGAAGGTGGAGCAGTACTTGACGTACAGGCGCCGGACTCCGCGCTCGTGAAGCCACCGCTGAACGGCGAGCGACGCGGCGACCGCCTCCCCGGCCGGGATCGAGCGGGTCTTGAGCGCGACGACGACGGCATCGCAGTCCGGGAGCACCGTCGCGGGCCCGGGGATGCCGAAGATCAGCACCGTGCGCAGGCCCGACCGGCGCAACGCGGCGGCGACGTCGGTGCCTCCGGTGTAGTCGTCTGCCACGCAGCCCAGCAGCACGCTCATGCCAGCGCCTCGCGCAACGCCCGGGCCGCCGCCAGCGGCGGGCTCAGCACCGGCAGGCCGAGCCGGTCGGCCAGCTCGGCGTGCACCGGGCTGATCGAGTACTGCCCGAGCAGGACCAGCTCGACGCCGTCAAGGTGAGGCGCGGCGGCCCGCGCGAGCGCGTCGGTCAGGTCCGGCCGGTCGCGGGCGGCGGCCGCGGGCGCGGCTCCCGGCGCCGCGATCGCGCGCACCTCGACGCCGTCCGCCACCTCCTTGAGCCGCCGCGCCGAGTCCGCCGCCGCGGAGTCGAGCGAGCCGAGCACGAGCACGGTGCCGGGCCGCCGCCGGGCGACGTCGGCGAACACGGCCTCGTCCGAGCCCGTCACCGGCACCTCGTGCAGCCGCCGGGCGAGCCCGGCGGCCGGGCCGTACATCGAGCAGGACAGCAGCACCGCGTCGGCGCCGCCGCGGACCGCGTAGTCGATGAGCGCGAGCATGCGACGCGTCAGCGCGGGTGTCATGCCCCCGGCCGCGTCGGCCTCGGTGACGAGCCGGTCGTCCAGGAGGTGCCAGGCCCTGGCCTCGGGAAACCCTTCGCCGAGCGCGTCGGCGGCGGGCCGGATGGAGGCCGGGGTGGCGTTGACGACCGCGATCGTCGGGTTCATCGCTTCACACCGGCGGCGACGGCCTCGGCGAACGCTCGGGTGCCCGCCGTGCCGCCCATGTCACGGGTACGGGTGCCGCCCCGGACGGTGTCGGCGACCGCGGCCTCGATCAGGGCGGCGGCCCGGACCAGGGCGGGGTCCTGGTGGCGGGCGCCGAGCCAGTCGAGCAGCATGGCGCTGGACAGGATCATCGCGATGGGGTTGGCGACGTCCTGGCCGGCGATGTCGGGGGCGGAGCCGTGCGCGGCCTGGGCCATGGCGCGCTCGTGGGAGGCGTTGATGGACGGGGCGATGCCGAGCGATCCGGCGATCTCGCCGGCCAGGTCGGACAGGATGTCGCCGAACATGTTCTCGGTGACGATCACGTCGAAGTCGTTCGCCCGCCGCACCAGGTGCACGGTCATCGCGTCGATGTGGAAGTCGTCCACGGCCACGTCCGGATAGCGCGCGGCGACCTCGCGGCAGACGTCGCGGAACATGCCGGTGGTCAGCTTCAGCACGTTGGCCTTGTGCACGATCGTGAGCTTGCCGCGCCTGCGGGAGGCGAGCTCGAACGCCTCGACGGCGATCCGCTCGACGGCGGGCCGGGTGATGATGCCCATGGCGATGGCCACGTCGGGGCTGGGCATGAACTCGCCGCTGCCCTTGTAGGTGCTGCGGTCGGCGTAGAAGCCCTGGGTGTTCTCCCGGACGATGACCAGGTCGGTGCCGGGGACCACGGCGTCGGCGCCGTCGAAGGACTTGGCCGGGCGGATGTTGGCGAACAGGTCGAAGTGCTTGCGGATGGTGCCGCTGGGGTTGAGCTTGGAGCGGTGCGGCTCGGGGTAGGCGGCGCTGTCGTGCGGGCCGAGCAGCCAGGCGTCCACCTCGGCGAGGGCGGCGAGCGTCTCCTCCGGTACGGCGTCGCCGTGGGTGTCGATGGCGCAGGCGCCGAGCGGCAGCTCGGCCCACTCGACGGGGGCGGCTCCGGCGGCGGCGAGCGCGGCGTCCACGACCAGGACGGACGCGGGGACGATCTCGGGGCCGATGCCGTCGCCTTCGAGTACGCCAAGACGGTAGGAAGTCACGAAATTTACGTCCTTACGAGTGCTTCGACGTCCTCGGGCAGGGCGTCGGTGGTCGGGTAGAGCAGGCAGGCGGCGGGCTCGACGACGAGCGTGACCTCGCCGCTCAGCCCCGGGCGGGCGGTCTCCGCCTGGATGACGTGGTCGCCCAGGCGCAGGTCGTACTCGTAGCGGGAGCCGATGTAGGAGCTGGTGAGCACCTCGGCGGTGAGCACGTTCACGTCGGCGGGGGCGCTGCGGCCGGGCGGGAGGATCTCCAGCCGTTCGGGGCGGACGGCCACGGTGACGCGCGGGCCCGGCGTGCCCTCCGGGACGGCGATGGTCTGCCCCGTGCAGTCCAGCCGCACCTCCGCGGGGCCGGTCATCGTGCCGGTGAGGAAGTTGCAGCGGCCGACGAACGCGGCCACCTCGGCGGTCGCGGGGGTCTCGTAGATCTCTTTCGGGGTGCCGATCTGCACCATGTCGCCCTTGGACATCACCGCGATGCGGTCGCTCAGGGCCAGGGCCTCCTCCTGGTCGTGCGTGACGTACACGGTGGTGATGCCGAGCTCCTCCTGCAGCCGCTTGAGCCAGGCGCGGGCCTGCTCGCGCAGCTGCGCGTCCAGGTTGGACAGCGGCTCGTCCAGCAGCAGCACGCTGGGCGAGTAGACCAGGGCGCGGGCGAGGGCGACGCGCTGCTGCTGGCCGCCGGACAGCTGGTGCGGGTAGCGGTCCTTCAGCTCGGCCAGGCCCACCTTGCCGAGGGCCTCGGTGATGAGCTCGTCCTGCGTGCGCCGGTCGACCTTGCGGATCTTGAGCGGCATGGCCAGGTTCTGCGCGACCGTCATGTGCGGCCACAGCGCGTACGACTGGAACACCATCCCGAGGTTGCGCCCCTCGGGCGGCACGAACGTGCCGGCGTCGACGAACGTGGCCGGGCCGACCGCGATGCTGCCGGTGCTCGGCCGCTCCAGGCCGGCGATGCACGCCAGGGTGGTGGACTTGCCGCAGCCGCTGGGGCCGAGCAGCGTGAAGAACTCGCCGTCGGCGATGGTGAAGGAGATGTCACGCAGGACGGCGTTGTCACCGAACTGCTTGGACAGGTTGGCGACCTTGACCTCAGGCATCTGTACGCCCCTTGAGAAGTAGTCCGGCGAGCCCGACGAAGGTCGCCGTGATGGCGATCTGCAGGCTGGCCAGCGCGGCCACGGAGCCGGTGTTGCCCTGCACCCACAGCTCGAGCATGGTCGTGCCGATGATGTTGGAGTCCGCCGAGCCCAGGAACACCGCGGGCGAGTACTCCTTGAGCAGCGTCACGAACGTCAGGATCAGCGCCCCGGCGAAGGCCGGCCGCAGCAGGGCCGCCAGGATGCGGGTGAACGTACGCACCCAGTCGGCGCCGGAGACCCGGGCGGCGTTGTCGAGCTCCCGGCCGATCTGCATGATCGACGGGGAGATGGAGCCGAACCCGCTGGGCAGCGCGCGCAGCCCGAAACCGATGATCAGCGCCCACAGCGTGCCCTGGATCAGGGTGCCCAGCCCGAACGGCGCGAAGGCCAGCGCCCAGAACAGGCCGATGCCGACGATGATGCCGGGCATCGCCTGCGGGGCGAGCGCCAGATACTCCACCGCGCGGGCGAAGCGGAAGGTCGAACGCCTGGCCACCATGACCGCCAGCAGCGACAGCGCGCTGACCAGGACCGCGCCGATCGCCGCGACCAGCAGGCTGTTGACGATGGACTGCACGTACACCGGATAGGTGAAGATCCGTTCGTAGTTGTCCCCGGTGAGGGTCTTGAACGGTGACTGCAGCGGCGTGAACACCTGCGTGAAGGAGCGGAAGACCAGCCCGCCGATGGGCACCAGGGCGCCCATCACCACGTAGAAGGCGATGGCGGCCATGCTGATCCACTTCAGCCGGCCCAGGTCCAGCGGTCGCGGGCGGGTCGCCTTGCCGCGGACGGAGACGAACCGCTGGGCGTTCCTCAGCAGCTTGGCCTGCAGCGCGACCAGGCTGACGGTGACGAGCAGGATGATCGCCGACGCCGCGCCCAGCACCCCGTAGTCCGGATTGATGGACTGCAGGCCGTTGCGGTACAGGAAGGTGGAGAAGACGTCGATGCGTACCGGCTGGCCGAACAGCAGCGGCACGCTCAGCGTCTCCACCGACATGCTGACCACCAGGATCGAGCTGTAGACGACGGGCGGGCGCAGCAGCGGCAGGATCACCGAGCGCAGGATGCGCAGCGGCCCGGCCCCGCACACCTGGGCGGCGGCCTCCAGCGAGGCGTCGCTCTGGCGCAGCGCGTTGGCGCAGAAGGTGTAGACGATCGGGGCCAGCGCCACGGCCTCGGTCAGCGCCATGCCGGGGATGGAGTACAGGTTCCACGGCAGGAAGCCGAGCAGACGGCGTACCTCGACGCTGACGAACCCGGCCGGGCCGTACATGGTGATCCAGCCGAAGCCGAGGATGAGCGAGGAGATGAAGAACGGCCACTGCATGGCGGCGGCGAAGACGCGGCCGCCGGGCAGCTTGGTGCGTACCACGACCACGGCCATCGGCACCGCGATGAGCAGGCTGAGCACGGTGGTCAGCCCCGCGAACAGCGCCGTGTTGAGCACGACGCGGCCGAATCCCGCCTCGGTGAACAGCCGCACGTAGTTGCCGGCGCCGAGCACGCCGCCCGCCTCGTACAGGGGGCGGTCGAGGAAGGACTGGTAGAGCGTCGGGACGACCGGCGCCAGCACCAGGACCGCCAGCAGGAGCAGCACGGCGTACTGCAGCCAGCTCTCCCGGGCCAGCCCCAGCGGCCTGCGGTAGCGCGGCGGGGGATGTGCCGGCGGACGCGGCGGGGAAAGGGTGGTCATCGTGTTCCTCTCAGCGGCCGAGCAGGCCGTTCCACTTGCCGGTGAACGACTTGACCTCGGCGTCGGGGACCTTCGCGTACTTGGCGAGGATGATGTTGGCCTGGCCCACGGCCTTGACCAGCTCCTGGTAGGTGTGCAGGCCGTCGCCGGTCGCGACGCCGTCGCGGTAGGAGGTCAGCCCGCCCTCGGCCACCGCCCGCTGGCCCTCCTGCGACAGCACGAAGTCCACGAACAGCTTCGAGGTCGCCGGATGCGGCGCCTTGGCGGCGATGCCCACGCCGCGCGGCAGCACGACCGTGCCGTCGTCGAGGAAGGAGATCGCCAGCAGGCCGCCGCTCTTCTCCACCACGGGGTACGCCGGGGCGGCGCTGACGAAGAAACCGGCCACGTACTCGCCGGACGTGATCTTCTCCAGCTGGGTGCCGGACGACGTCTCCGGCCTGGCCAGCGGCAGCACCGACTGCAGCGAGGTCCAGGAGTCGGGGCGGGCCTCGGCGAAGGCGTGCGAGACGGTGAAGCCGAACGCGCCGCTCACGTCCCGCGTGGTGATCTTGCTCTTGTACTGGGCGGGGTCCTTGGCCAGGATCGTCGCCAGGCTCTTCAGCCCGGTCGGCTTCTCGGGCAGCAGCGAGGTGTTGTACGCGATCGACATGGGGTCGGCCGACATGGCGTACACGTTGGGCAGCAGCTCGCCGAAGTCCGGCAGCTTGCCCTTCTCCGGCGAGGCGTACTCCATCAGGGTTCCCGGCCGGGCGGCGAAGTCGGCCCAGGCCTGGGCGGCGTTCGACACGACCAGGTCGGCCGGCGAGCTGCCGGTGGCCTGCTCGCTGAGCACCCGCTGGAACACCTCGTCGCTGTCCAGGTTGTTGGCCGCGATCTTCGTCACCCAGGGGTACTTCTTCTCGAAGTCCCGGAAGATCGGCGCCCAGTTCTCCTGGTCGGTGTTGGAGTAGATGGTGAGGGTGCCGCCCTCCTTCTTGGATGCCTCGATGAGCTGGGCGTAGTCGCTCGGGTAGTAGGACGGGGCCTGTCCCGTCGCGATCGTGTTCGGCGGCGGCTGTTTCGCCGCCCCGTCTCCATTGCTGCCTCCACCGCCGCAGGCCGTGAGGAGGCCGAGTGCGAGTACGGCGACGCCCAGGGCGCGGAACGTGGGGTGGAAGGTGGTCATGTGCTTCCTCCTAGACCAGGCGCGACCGACCAGCCGCCGCCTGCGATGCCGCACACTCTGCTTCGTTATAACCTATGACGTCAAGCCCTCGTTTCCGGAATGTAACGCGAAGAGCCTCTTAGATGCCTTATAGCGGCGACGATCCGGCGCTCTGGTTTTCCGACGAGCGGTCCCGACCCTTGCCGACAAGACTGGATGGCGGTGTAGGTTATAACGGTGACCGACGAGACAGGACAGCGATGAGCGAATCAGCGGCCGAGCTCTACACGACGAAGGCGGACTTCGCCTACCTGCGCGTCAAAGAGCTGATCCTGTCCGGGAAGCTGCTTCCCGGCTCCGTCATCGCGCAGGCGCAGCTGGCCCGCGACATCGGCATCAGCACCACTCCCCTGCGCGAGGCGCTGCGCCGGCTCAAAAGTGAGGGGCTGGTCGAGCTGGACGCCCACCGCGACGCCCGCGTCGCGCCGCTGGCCGCCGAGGAGGCCCGCGACCTGCTGGAGCTGCGCCGCTCCCTCGATCCGCTGGCGATCGGGCTGGCGGCCGAACGGCGCACCAAGGCCGACATCGCCGCCATGCGCGCCGCGCACGAGGGCCTCAAGCCGCTGCCCGGCAACCCTGGCTACGAGCAGTTCGTGGCCCACCGCAAGTTCCACGCCGCCCTCTACGCGGCCTCCCACAACGACCTGCTCATCCAGACCCTCGACGGCCTGTGGGACAAGGCCGACCGCTATCGCCGCCTCGCGCTGGAGGTCGAGCGCGGCCAGGCGGCCCGCGACCGCAAGGCCGCCGAGCACGAGGCCCTGCTGGAGTACGTGATCGCGGGCGACGTGGAGTCGGCCGCCGGCGTGATGCGCGAGCACATCGACACCAGCCTCGGCGCCCAGGCCGCCTGGCGCCTGCGCAAGCACCCCGCCGAACCTTCTTGATACGGACGACGGCCGGGCTCGGCGCGAAGCGCCGACCGGGCGCCGGGCAGCGTCAGGAGGCTCCGCGTCGGGGGTGCGCCTGCTGCTGTGGCGCCGTCCAGCTGGTGAGGAGCTGGAGGGCCTGGGCGGTCGCCGAGCCCGGTTCGACGTTGTAGACGCACAGGGTCTGGTCGACGTCGCCGGGTGCCTGGAAGGACTCGTAGGAGAAGTGGAGATCGCCGACGAGGGGATGGTGGTAGGTCTTGGCGCCGTGGGTGCGGCGCAGCACGCGGTGGTCGTTCCACCAGGCGGAGAACTCCGGCGACTTCAGGGTGAGCTCCCCGACGAGGTCGGCGAGCTGGCGGTCGTTGGGGTAGCGGCCGGCCTCCAGGCGCAGGACGGCGACGGTCTCGGCCGCGATCCGGTCCCAGTCGCCGACCCTTTCGCGGGCCTCGGGGTCCAGCAGGTAGTAGCGGGCCAGGTTGCGCCGGGGCGCGGGCAGGGCGTCGAAGTCGGTCAGCACCTCGCGGGCGAGGCGGTTGGAGGCCAGCACGTCGGTGCGGCGGCCGAGGATGAAGGCGGGCACGTGGTCGAGGGTGTGCAGCATCAGGTGCAGGCCCGGCCTGACCCGCTGCGGGCTGACCGGAGCCCGGCGCGCATCGGCGGGGCGGACCAGCAGGTTGGTGAGGTGCTCGCGCTCGGAGGGGTTGAGCCGCAGGGCCCGGGCGATGGCCTCGACGACCTCGGGCGACGGGGAGCCGCCGCGGCCCTGCTCGAGCCGGGTGTAGTACTCGGTGCTGACCCCGGCCAGGCGGGCCACCTCGTCGCGGCGCAGCCCGGGCACCCGGCGGGTGCGCCCGTCGAAGGGCAGCCCGGCCTCCTCGGGGGTGATCCCGGCGCGCCGTGAGCGCAGGAAGTCGGCGATCTCGCTGCTTCGGTCCATGTCTCCAGTGTGGCCAAGCCTGGCACGACCGGTCCTCGCCAGGGTGGCCCTGACAGTACCAGTTTCGCGGAGACCTGCCTGGTGAGGGCCCATTTTGCCGGCCTGCGAGGGCCTGTCGGGTGGTGTCCTGATGAGGGAGCTTGCGGCGATGCCGGCCGCGGCCACCTGTCACTTCACCCACCTTGAAAGGTACCCACCATGACCACGCAGATCTCTGCCCGTTCCCTCACCGGCCGCGTCGCGGTCGTCACCGGCGCCTCCAGCGGCATCGGCGAGGCGGCGGCCGAGCACCTGGCCGAGCTGGGCGCCCGCGTCGTCGTCCTGGCGCGGCGCGCCGAGCGGCTGGACGACCTGGTCGCCCGGATCGAGAAGAACGGCGGCCGGGCGCTGGCCCTGGCCGTCGACGTCACCGACGCGGCCGCGGCGCAGGCGGCCGCCGACCGGGTGGCGGCCGAGCTGGGCGGTGCCGACCTGCTCTTCAACAATGCGGGCGTCATGCTCCCCGCGCCGATCGAGGAGCTGGCCACCGCCCAGTGGCAGCGCCAGATCGACCTCAACATCACCGGCCTCATGAACGCCATCGCCGCGTTCACCCCCCAGCTGGTGAAGGCCGCCGCCGAGCGCGGAGTGGCCGACCTGATCAACACCTCGTCGATCGCGGCCCAGAACATCTTCCCGAACTTCGCCGTCTACTCCGGGACCAAGGCGTACGTCACCCATCTCTCCCGCCACCTGCGGGTCGAGCTGGGCGCGAAGAGGGTGCGGGTCTCGGCGATCGAGCCGGGCATCGTCGCGACCGAGTTGCAGAGTCACGTCACCGACGAGGGGGCCCGGGCGTGGCTGGAGGGCGCCAAGGAGACGATGGAGTGGCTCACGCCGCAGGACGTCGCCGAGACCGTCGGGTTTCTCGCGAGCCTCCCGCCGCGGGTGAACCTTCAGCAGGTCACCATCATGCCGACCGGCCAGCCCAGCTGATCGGCCGCTCCTCAACGGTCGTGGGTCGCGTTCGATCGCTGCGTGGGCCGCCGGTCGAGCGGCGACCTCTCGGTGATCTGTTCGCGGGGCAGCCGGTGGAGCGCCTGCAGGGCGCGGAGGAAGCCGTGGCGGTCGGCCGCGGGCAGGCGGGCGAGCAGGCGCTCCTCGTTCGCCTGGATCTCGGCCCGCACCGACCCGCGCACCTCGCGGCCCTCGGCGGTGATCGTGAGGATCCGCGCGCGGCGGTCGTGCGGGTCCGGCTCGCGGGTGATCAGCCCGGCCGCCTGGAGCTTGTCGAGGGTGCCGATGATGCGGGTCTTGTCGGCACCGATCGCCTCGGCCAGAGCGGCCTGCGTACGTACGGAGCCGTCGTCCAGGGCGCCGAGCACGGTGTATCCCCACATGGAGACCCCATGCGCCGCCAGGACCGGCAGCTCCGCCGCGATGAGCGACTGCAGGAGAGGATGCAGCATCTCGGCGAGATCGCGGCGGGCCGTCACAGGTCCAAGATATCCGGTTGACAGATCATATGCATCCGAAGACCATATGCGAATGCATATGAATGGGCTCATGGTCGCACTCGACGCGCAGGCCGTTCGCGCCAGCGTCGAACTGGCGGATCGAGTGCGGCCCGAGGATCTGTCCCGTCCGACGCCCTGCCTCGGATGGACCGTGTACGGCCTGCTCGCCCACATGGCCACCCAGCACTACGGCTTCGCCGCGGCGTCCAGGGGAGACGGCGATCTCGCCCGGTGGAAGCTGCGTTCCCTCGGCGACGACCCCGTGGCGAGCTACCGGGCCTCCGCCGAACACGTCCTGGCGGCCTTCGCCGCCGACGGCGTGCTGGAGCGCATGTTCCCGCTGCCCGAGTTCGCCAGCGGGAGCGCCTTCCCCGGGGCGCAGGCGATCAGCTTCCACTTCATCGACTACGTGGTGCATTCCTGGGATCTCGCCAAGGCGCTGGGCGTCGCGGTCGACTTCCCGCCGGACCTGCTGGACGCCGCCCTCGCCGTGGCGCAAGCCGTACCCGTTGGCCAGGCGCGCCTCGCGCCCGGGGCGGCCTTCGCACCGGCGCTCCCGTGGTCGGGCGGGTCGCGGCTGGATGAGATCGTGGCAATCCTGGGCCGCTCGCCGAGCTGGCCCACGTGAAATCTTCGGAATGGAGCACGACATGAGCAGCGGCGTCAGATTGATCCGCAACCACCAGCTCACGCAGCAGGTGGACTACGCCTATGCCGCGGTGGCCGACGCGCCGGTGCGTTCTGTCTGGGTGGCCGGCGCGTGTCCCCTTGATCTCGACGGCGGGACCGTCGCGGTCGGCGACTACGCCGGCCAGGCGCACCAGGTGATGCGCAACCTCGTGACCGCGCTGGAAGGGGCGGGCGCGTCACTGACCGATGTCGTCAAGACCACCGTCTACGTGGCCTCCTCCCAGCAGAGCGACCTGGGCACGGCGTGGGCGGTCTACCGGGAGTACATGGGCGAGCACGACGTGCCCAGCACCTTGCTCGGCGTGACCGTACTCGGCTACAAGGACCAGCTCGTCGAGGTCGAAGCCGTCGCCGTGCTCCCGTCGGCGCGCAACTGATCCCACCTTCACGGAGCCGGGCGTCTCCTTGGGGACGACGTGCAGGAGGATCGGCTGCGTGCGCGTGAGCCAGGTTCCCAGCCTTCGGATCGGCGATCCCCTCCGGGTTCAACGTTCGTCTGTGGCCTGGGGAAGCCGTGGGGAGGGCGCCGAATATCCGGTTTTGCGCCGTCTATACCCTTGCCGACGTGGAATTCCAGAGAGGGCTGGCCTTACTGGTCGCCGGCACGTTCTTCATGGAGATACTCGACGGCACGGTGATCACGCCCGCCGCGCCGCGTATCGCCGCGGAGCTCGGGATCGCGCCGATCGACGTGAACGTCGCGATCACCGCGTACGTGCTCACCATCGGGGTGCTGATCCCGATCAGCGGCTGGCTGGCCGACCGGTTCGGCCCGCGCCGGGTGTTCGCGGTGGCGATCGTGCTGTTCGTGCTGGCCTCGCTCGGCTGCGCGCTGGCCCCGACGCTGCCCGCGCTCGTCGCCGCGCGGGTGGTGCAGGGGGCGGGCGGTGCGCTGATGGTGCCGGTCGGCCGGCTGGTGGTGCTGCGGACGACGGAGAAGTCCGACCTGGTCCGGGCGATCGCGTACCTGACCTGGCCGGGCCTGCTCGCGCCGGTGCTGGCGCCGGTCGTCGGCGGGTTGCTGGCCGACTACGCGTCCTGGCGGTGGATCTTCGTGATCAACGTGCCGCTCGGGCTCGCGGCGTTGGTCGTGGCGCTGCGGATCGTGCCCGACCTGCGCGCCGACGCCCGTGACCCGCTGGACCGCGCCGGGTTCGCCCTCATGGCGGTGGGCGTCGCGGGGCTGATCGTGGCGCTGGAGGGGCTCGGCTCGGGGTTCGGGCCGTCGACGGCGGTGGCGCTGGTGGTCGCGGTCGCGGGTCTGGGCCTGGCGGTACGGCACCTGCTGCGCGCTCCGCGCCCGATCGTCGACCTGCGGATCCTGCGGGTGACGACGTACCGGGTCACGGCGGCGAGCGGGTCGGTCTACCGCGGCGTGATCATCGCGGTCCCGTTCGTGCTGCCGCTGCTGTTCCAGGTGGGGTTCGGCTGGTCGGCGGCGCAGGCTGGGCTGGTGGTGATCGCACTGTTCGTGGGGAACGTCGGGATCAAGCCCGCCACCACGTCGCTGATGCGCCGGCTCGGGATCCGCATCGTCCTGCTCTGGTCGATCGTGATCGGCGCCGCGTGCCTGGTCGGGATGGCGTTCCTCGAGCCCACGACACCGCTGCCGGTGATCCTCGTGCTGCTGCTGGTGAGCGGGGTCGTACGGTCGACGGGGTTCACCGCGTACAACAGCGTGGCCTTCGCCGACGTCGGCCAGGACCGGATGAACCACGCCAACACGCTGCTGTCGACGCTCCAGGAGCTGGGCGCGGGCCTCGGCGTGGCGATCGGCGCGCTGCTCGTACGGCTGGGCGAGACGATACCCGGGGTGGCGGGCGCGGCCGGGCCGTACCGCGTGGCGTTCGTCCTCCTCTCGATCATCCTGGTCCTCCTGGCGATCCCCACCCTGCTTCTCCCCCGAACCGCCGGCGACGAGGTGACCGGCCGCGCGTAGACACGCCCGCCTCCGGCTCCGATCGCGCACCCCTGGTGCTCATCGGGCACGGTGGCGGCGGTCGACTCCAGGATCACGGTCACAGTCTTCGGCCTCCACTGGCCCGGCCTCCTGGCCGAGACGGCGAAGCGGATCACCATCCCGCGCGAGTCCGGTCTGGCGTTGTTCGACGCCTTCGCCTCAAAGGAGAAGACGCTGCACGCCAACGCGGGCAGACACAAGGAGACGCCCAGGTTCGAGACCGACAGCGCGGTCCGATTCTTCACCCGGCACCTCGACCGGGCCTGACGCATCGGCGACCGGCCGGACGCCCCCGCCGCCTCATGGTTTCGTGTCCCGTGCTGGGCAAGGACACCGTTTTCCTACGATGATCAACGCATGTCCTCCCGTGCGTCCGCCACGCTGGCAGGCTTGGCTCTGGCCGTCCTGGTCGCCGGCTGCGCCGATCCGGCCGCCGACCGGGTGTCGCTCGTCAGCGCCACCCAGCCACCGGCAGGACCACCGCAGCCGTCGGCCACGGTGGTCCTGCCGCAGCCCTCGCACATGATGTCCTCGGGTCCCGTACGGCACCCGTACCCGCCGGCGACCTCCCTGACCGATCCCATGGCGACCGGCGCCCCCCTTTCGTCGACGGGCCGGCCGCGCTACTTCGTCTCCGCGCGAACTCCGCTCGTCCACTTCCCCGGCAACTCCAAGACCGGCGTCTTCACGTCGGTGCCGCCCGCCGTGCACAACGCGGAGACCGGGGCGTTCATCGCCAACATCCCGCTGCCGCCCGGTATCTCCAGCTCCTGGCATCTCGTGGCCGCCGCCCGGGACAACCGGACGTTCGCCATCGCCGGCTGGACCGAGCCGAAGAATCCGGACATCCGCTTCTTCCTGGTCCGCCTCGGCGAGGACGGGCGGCCAGGGAAGCCGGTCGCCGTCACGCAGACCGACCCCGACGACCTCAGGGCGGTCTACGACCTCGCCCTCAGCGCCGACGGCACCCGCCTGGCCTACGCCACGCCGCTCATCGGAGGCGGCGCCAAGATCTCCGTACTCGACGTCGCCACCGGCCGGCGCCGCGACTGGAAGACGATGACGCACCCGATGCTGAGCAGCCTGTCCTGGGCCCCGGACGGTCGCTCGATCGCCTACCTGCTGGGGCACCGGGCCATCGCCTCGCTCGACCTCACCCGTCTGGCCGCCGACCCGAACGGCACCACGTACCAGATCATCAAGAACGCCACGGGCGCCACGCCGATCGACTCGCTCGCCCACACCCCCGACGGCAGCGCGCTGATCTACGCGTCCGGGCACACCGTCGAACGCGTCCCCGTGACGGGCGGACCGGCGCAGGTCCTGGCCCGCCCGGAGCTGCCACACGACGCCTCGCTGAGCCTGCGCTTCAGCGTGGACGGGACCGGCGAGCACCTCCTGTACGTGCACGAGTGGCGCGCCTACCAGGTCGGCCTCGCCGACGGCGCGGTCACCTCGGTGCCGATCACCGTCGACGAGCGTCCGGGGGAGGGCGACTCACCGCGCGCAGCCTGGTGACCAGCGGCCACATCGCGTGGAGCCGGTCGGCGGTGGCTTGATACGCCTCCTCGGTCGCGACCGCGAGACCGACGCCCGGCTCGGTGTCCAGGTGCTCGCGCAGCGGGATGAAGCTCATCGGTTCCTGGCGGCGGCGGGCGAGCTCGACGCCAACATCATCGAGACCGGCAGCGGCTCCCCCGCACCCGCGCGCCCGGCAGGCCGGGCGTTCACGCGGGCACGGGCGGCCTTTACCGGCTGGCTGAGTCGAGGAGCAGTTTCGCGGCCGCCGTCGCTCCGTCGGTGTGGATCGTGCCCGCCACGGCCCTGGCTCGTGCTCGGGTTTCGGGCGCCAGGGCCAGGGTGAGCGCGGCTGACAGGGACTCGACGGTCGGGGTCCGACCGTCGTGTGCCGCGCCGATGCCCAGCTCGGCGATCCGGGCGGCCCAGTACGGCTGGTCCGCGATCTGGGGAACCACGACCTGGGGCGCGCCGGCCCGGGCGGCCGTCGTCGTGGTGCCCGCGCCGCCGTGGTGAACGACGGCGGCCACCCGGGGAAACAGTGCCTGCTGGTTGACCTCGCCGACGACGAAGCAGTCGTCCCGATCGTCGATCAGGGCCAGGTCGGCCCAGCCGCGGGCGAGCAGGATGCGGCGGCCGTGCGCGCGGATCGCCTCGATGGCCACCCGGGCGATGTCCTTCGGGGCGTGCGCGGCCATGCTGCCGAAGCCCACGTACACCGGCGGTTCGCCGGCGTCCAGGAACGCCTGCAGCTCTTCCGGGAGCGGGCGTTCGTCGGGCAGGATCCATGCCCCGGTCTGTACGACGTCAAGGTCCGTCATGCCCTGCGACGGGCACAGGGTCGCGTCCGCCGCCAGCCACGGCCGGTCGGTGAGGACGTAGTCGCGGACGTTGTCCACCGGCGGCAGGCCGATCGCCGCCCGGTGGCTGTTGAGCGCCTCGCCGTACAACGCGTTCACCCGCTGGGCGTCCTGCTCCCACAGCACCCGGTTGTCGGTCTCGCCCGGCGGGGACTGTTGGCCCGGCCGCGCCCCCGGAGGGAAGTGCCGCGACGGCAGTCCCAGAATATGGAAGCAGGCGCACACGTACCGGATGCCCAGTTTCTCGGCCACGTCCCGTGCGCCGGCCGGCATCAGGCCGGTCGCCAGCAGCGCGTCGCATCCCTCGGCGGCCGTTGTGAGCGTGTCGAACCGCGCGGCGACCAGCTCGGGAGCGAGCCGGAACGCGGCTTGCGCCGAAGGCGGCTTCGGGCCGGCGACCACCGAGCGCACCGTGGGGCCCAGCGGCACCAGCGGCACGCCGACACGCGCCAGCAGCGCCGCGAACTCCTCGTCCGGCGGCGCGCACACCTGTGCCTCCGCGCCGAGTTCCCGCAGCCGTACCGCGAGTGCCGCCAAGGGCTCTACGTCCCCGCGCGATCCCCATGTCGACAACACCACACGCATTTCGTGCCCCCCGTTTCCGCAGGTGTTCTGGCTTCGGCCGACCATCTTGAGGCACCACCCGGGTCTTGCCGCAAGCCCCCCAGTGCGCTATAACCTGAAAGTGGCAAGGAGCGAGGTCTCCTTGCCATTGCCATTTGTCACCGAGCCCAGTCTTGGTCACCTATCGTGAGAGACACATGGCCGGCCGGCACCGCCCGCCGGACCGCCTGGGCCGTCACCGCGTTCCTGGCTTTCGCCACCGACATCAGCGCCGACGCCTTCCCGAACCCGCACCATCCCGGCTTCTGAGCGCTCGATACGCGCGGTGCTCTCAGCAGAGTTCGAGAGGGCCGTTGATTTCGAAGTTCTCGTCGAGAATGGTGACGAGGCGGTCGGCGGCTCGCGGGGTGGTCTCGCTCGCCCATCGGCCGACGAGGCTGAGGAAGCCCTGCAGTCGCAGGTGCACTGTGGCCAGGAGGGCAGGCAGGTCGTCGAGCTGGATCTCCACCTCATGCGTGGGTGAAGGTAGCGAGCGTGAGCCAGACTCCTGCCTGAGCCGGACGGCTCCGGCGATGTATTCGAGCTCGGTGTCGGGATCGTGCCCCAGCCAGATGCCCTGCTTGTGCAGGACGTCGCGCCACTCCCGCCAGTTTTCCAGGCCGCAACAGCATCCCGGCAGGATCTCGGCATTGGTGGTCGCGTCCCTGATCCGTAGCCCGCCTGGAGCGATAAGCGCTTCGGCATCGGCCAGATGCCGGTCCAGCAGATGGTGGAGATCGCTGATCGGCGCGGTCGGGATGTCGGCGTAGCTGAAGATGACCGCCATCGCGGTGCCGACCTCGGCCGGGCTCATCTGGCCGGAGAGGACAAGGATGCTGTCCGTGGCCGGTTCAGCGACCGGCCAGGCGGTGAAGTTCGCCGTTCCGTCGGTTTCCAGAACTGCGTCCATGAGGATCACGGTCACGATTATCGTGGCGGATCGGCGCCTGATCACTTTCGGGTGTCGGCTTATGGAGAAGCAGTCGCTGCAAAGCCTCGGCCGGCGACGGTGTCCTGCGCCCGTATCGGACGGTCAGGTCTCAATGGAACAGCTCTCCGGCATCGTCTACGACTGGATGACCGTTTGCTCAGCGCCCGCGACGATCCCGGCGGGCTGGGTCGGTCCCGCGAGCTCGTGGGCCGAACGGGCGAGCCAGATCGTGAACAGGACGCCAGGCACATGGCGGCCCGGCCTCCAGCGTGACGAGCACGTTCGGCCACGTCGCGGGGGTGGATTCGTCCACCGGTGTGAAGAGGGTCAGGCGCCACAACATGCCGACACCGCCAGAGGTCAGCGCGATCGCCGCGGCGACTGCCGGCGCACCAAGATAAAGGCCCGTGAGGAGCAGAGCCGGAAGGCCCAGACGGTAACGAGAGATCACGTGGCACTTACAGCGACGGCGGGAATGAGGGGACGCCTGGAGGGGATTGCCCCTGTGGGTTCTGCCCGGAAACCGGTGCGCAACCGCGCCGGTGTGTACGTTCACGTGGCCGGTGCGGTGGCGCGCAAGCCAGATGGGCGTACGCGTTCTCGGTCCCGCGCGGGATCTCCGGATGCACCAGGACGTACCCGATGGCAATTAATCAGGCGCATTCGTCCGCCCCGATCGCGATGATAGGGATGTGACCGACATCGAACTCGCCGACGCGCGAGCGCTCGCCGAGAGCCTGCGGCAGGTCTACACCGTGGTGGCCGAGCGGATCGGCGAGGCCAACGCCACCTCTCCGCTGGTCGCCAAGGTGACCGAGCACCTCGGCTGCCCGCTCAGCGACGTGGTCGTCGTGGAGGAGAAGTACCGGCTCTACGAGCACGCCGCGCTGCAGACCGCCGCCGACCTCTACCTGGACGCCCACTCCCCCGGCGCGCAGTGGTTCGGCATAGTGGGCGGCGAGCGGCGCTGGGAGAGCATCATCAACATGCTGCTCGCGGCGATGCGTGAGGGCAGCCGCATGCTCGGCCGCCCCGACTACGGAACGGCCCCGATCGGCCCCGACACCACGATCGAGATCGTGCAGCTCGGCCTGGTCGCCACGGCGGCGCCCGACGGCGCCCCGGTGCTCATCGGGCTGAGCAACAAGGACGACTACGACGGCCACAGCCTGCTCACCGTGCTGGCGGCCCGGCGGGACGTTGCGAGCGCCGTACGCGACGAGGTGAACCGGCTCAAACAGGACAACGACCCGTTCCGCGGTCAGGTGCTCAGCTTCGGCTTCAGCGAGCACAGGGAGAACGAACTGCTCACCTTCCTGCCCCGCCCCGAGCTGGACCCCGACGAGGTGGTCCTGCCGGAAGGACGGCTGGAGGCCATCGAGGAGCACGTCGTGGGGATCGCCGAGCACGCCGACCGCCTCACCGAGGCCGGCCAGCACCTGCGCCGGGGGCTGCTGCTGTACGGGCCGCCGGGCACCGGCAAGACCCACACCACGCGCTACCTCATCGGGCGGCTGCGCGAGCACACGGCGGTGCTGATGACCGGACCCGCCATGCGCAAGATCGACTACGCGGTGGCGGTGGCGCGCAAGCTGCAACCGTCCATCGTGGTCGTCGAGGACGTGGACCTGATCGCCGAGGACCGCAGCCACCACGAGACCAGCCCGCTGCTGTTCTCCCTGCTGGATGCCATGGACGGGATCAGCGGCGACGTCGACGTGACGTTCGTCCTGACCACCAACCGGGTGGAGGCCCTGGAGAAGGCCCTGGTGCAGCGGCCCGGCCGGGTGGACCTCGCGGTGGAGGTGCCGCCGCCTGACGCGGCGGCGCGCGAACGCCTGATCCGCCTGTACGCCCGCAACCGGCCCATTGTCGCCGACACCGCCAAGGTGGTCGCCGCCACCGAGGGGGTCACGGCGTCGTTCATCAAAGAACTGCTGCGCCGGGTCATCCTGGTCGCGTTGCGCTCCGACGAGCGGGTGCTCACCGACGATCATTTCGACACGGCGCTGCAGGCGATGGCGGGCGACGGCCAGGCACTCACCCGCGCGCTCCTCGGCTCCCAGGAGACGGCGGCTCAGCCGAAGCACGAGCGTACGGCCGCCCGGTTGGAGCCGCCCGCCTGCTCGTGACCCGAAGCCGGCCCGCCGCCTGCGCCGCGGGCTGCCTGGATCAGGGCGGTCACGACGTCGGCCGCCGAGCGGGGTCAGGGCGGCCAGGGTTTCGTCGGCGAGGGACGGGCGCTTCCGGCGAGCTGTACGGGCGGCTCAGCAGGTGCACGTTGGATAGCTCGCTCGCTCGCCTCCTGCCGCCTGTCTGCTGCGCCGGCGGTGGCGTCGTTAGGGTGGCGGTGTGATTCGCGCCGTGGTGATCGATGTGGATGACACGCTCTGCCTGACCGAGGCGGCGTGTTTCGAGCTGGAGAACGAGGTCCTGGCGGGTCTCGGCCGTGCGCCGATGTCCCGGGCGGTGCATCTGTCCACGTGGGGGTTGCCGCTGCTGGAGGCGATGCCGAAGCGTTCGCCGGGCGTCGATCTCGTGGCGTTCGCGGCGGAATATCGGGAGGTGCTCGGGGAGTACGTGGCGGACGGCCGGCTGGATGCGGTCACGCCGGAGAACCTGTGGGCCCTCGATGAGCTTGCCGCGGCGGGGCACGATGTCCTGCTGCTGACCTCGCGCACAGAGGCGGAGGTGGAGCATCTGCTGGCACCGGATCATGTCCTGGCGGGCCGGTTGGACGGCGTTTACCATGCCGGCAACGTGCGTTTCGGTAAGCCGGACGGCCGCGCTTTCGACGAGTTGCTGGCTGCGACGGGACTGGAGCCCGGTCAGTGCGTGTACGTGGGCGACTCCCCCGGTGACGCTCAGGCCGCCAACGGGGCGGGGCTGGGTTTCATCGCCTGCATGCAGAGCGGCGTCAGGCGGCGTGCGGATTTCGACGGGCATCGCGTGGACGCGTTCATCGATGCGTTTCCCGAGATGGTGGAGGTCGTTGCCCGCTGGGAGGGCGGGGAGCGCCGGATGAGTCAGCTCTAGGGATCCAGGACGAGACAGGCCAGTTCGTCCGCGTCGGTCGCCGCCCGGTCGAAGGCTGAGCTGAGCAGGTTCATGACGGACGTGACCGGTACACCACCCACCTGCCGGGCACGCTGGCGCGCGTCTGGGCGAACTCAGCAAGACGGTCAAGCACCTGCGGATCAGCCGCAAGACCCTCATCTCCCTCGCCGAGGAGGATCTCGCCCCGGCCAAACCGGTCGCGCCGCCAACTGTCCTCGGTCGCCCCGCCTACCAGCACAGTCTCACCGTCTTCGGCGAGGTCGGCGGCTCGCTGCGCGCCCGTGACCTGGCCCTGACGCGGAACGGCATCCAGCACGTCCGCGCCAAGCTCAAACGCCTGGCCGGCCGCGGCATCCTCGTCGAGACCGAGCCGGGATCATTCACCCAGCCGCGCCCATAGCCGGACCGGTGAGTCTCCGGCCGACCGACCTGTCCCAACCCCGACGACGAAAGGGACATCGACTCGCGGAACGTACTGGCCAGATGACAACCGATCACCGTCATCCCTCTCGTACCGACCCGTCCGCCGCCACCGTGAGGACAACATTGGGGCCGCCTTCCCCGCACTCTGGGCCGTTCGGGAAACGTCCCTTCGGTGTGACCTCGAGCCTGCGTTCCAGCAGCGGCTTCGCGCCGGCGCCGTGCAGCGTCAGCCGGATCGTCACCGGCCGTTTGGGCAGCCCCGCCACGTCACCGAACCCGTTCTTCTCGCCGGTCCGCTCTTCATCCGCCCGACAATTGTCACCGGAACAGGTCTCCCTGGCCGCCCGCGTGGACGGCCTCAACTCGACGCCGACCTGTTTGCAGGCACCGTCCCAGCACACCTCCATCGTGGCGGCGCTGGCCTCGGCGGCAAGCGGAGCTGCAATGTGCAAGCTCACACCAACGGGGGTGCCGATCGCGGTACACGCCGCCTCGGGCGAACAGCCGGTGGCGAGCAGGAGTGTCAGCAGAGTGAGTCGACGCACATTCCCTCAGACGAAAGTCAGGCGGGCCGGGTTCACCACGACGGGGTTCGGGACACGTCCGTGTTGTCGAAATGCGTGGCAAGCCCGTAACCAGCCGGCCTTACCCAACCCCAACGACGGAAGGGCATCGGCTCGCGAACCGCCCTCCGAGAAACGCTGGACTGACGTCATGCAGGCGGTGATCTCCATCAGCGAGGGCAGCTTCCTCGGCGGGCCGGGCCGAGTGCCGGCTGACGGATTCGTAGGGACGTTCGCGGTCGTCGACTCCGTTGCGCCCAAGCAGGGCTGACGGCGGAGTTCGCGGCCTTGGAGGTCAGGTGGGTGAGCGGCCTTCGAGAGGGTTGGCGGCGATCCGCCCCGCGACGTCGTTCCTGACCGATACGGCGGCAGCGCTGTCCGGCTTGCGCCTCGCCTGGTCCTCGAAGCACGCCAGGAACTGCGCGCCGAATCCCAGCCGAGGGTAGCGGACGAGCATCTCCGCCCGGGCGTCCGGCGAGAACTCCTCCGGCCGCCGTCCGACCACCTCCCAGCTTGTGGCGACCTGCAGCAGGTGGGACTCGGGGTCGGTAGCCGGGGACACGTCCTCGCGCATGTGCAGCATGATGATCTCGGTGACCCTGGCGGCCCGGCCGACCGGCCAGCCGGCCGCCACGCCGAAAACCCAGGCCAGCTGTCCTCCCGCCTCCTCGAACGGCAGCCGATGGCTGTCGAAAGCCTCCGTCAGCCCGATGTCGTGGAGCAGCGCCGAGACGTAGTAGAGCTCGTCATCAAAGGCGATGCCGTGCGCTGTGCCGTACATCGCTCCCCACAGGTAGGAGCGGACGCAGTGGTTGAACAGCGCGGGCGAGCAGAAACGGGTGGCCACCGACAGCGCCGCCACGGCGGCGGGAGTCTCCGGAAACATGGGTCCAACTTTTCATCTGGCCGTCAGGCCTCGATGTCCGACCTTGGCCGCATGCCAGCGGTGATACCCGATGCGGGAGTCGCGCTGATCAAACCCGCGCCGTTGCGCCCAGCCGATAGCCCTACCTTGGCGGATCGTCGACCTTGAGCGTGTCTCTCGTGTTGGAGACGAAGACGACCGGCAGCTTCGCCGGTTGCGTCCGGCTGGAGTTCTCCATGAGCACATGGTGAGCGCCCCGGCAGTGCCGCCCCAGTAGACGAACCCGCGGGAGCGATGCGCGGCAGCAGCCTCGACGATCTCCACACCCCGTGACCCAACTTGCGCATTCTTTCTGCGATTACAGGACGGGAAATCCTTGGCAGTCAAGGTCTTTTGCCCCGCTCCGAGCGTTACCAGAAGGTCGCTTTGGGGAGTCGAATAACCGCGGCTGTTCAAGAGGCTGTCTCTGGCCCCGACCTTGGATGACCTTGTAGTGGTTTTGTAGCGACTCTGTGGGCGTGGTGAGGTACCGTCCCGCTGTCGTGATCAACTTGATTAACAGGACATCGCTTGCCGCAGGTCGGAATCGCTATGGCGGCAGGTCGATGTCCAGCCGCAGGAAAGGGGTATCCAATGTCGGAACGTGAAGGAAATCTCGTACGGAAGGTGGCCTTGACGGCCGCCGCGTTCGCCGCCGCGTCCGCGGTCGGGGTCGGAGCAGCCGGTGCCGCTTCGGCTGCCGAGTCCTCTCAGGCGAATCTCTCCGAGGTCGCGGCGACCACCGACCAGAACAGCGCGCTCGGTGCGGTGCTGAACCGGGTGACCGCCGACGACGATGTCTTCCGTCCTGCGGGCACTTTCAACAGGTGACGGAGCGGGTTCGTTCCCGTGGCTGATCGGGCCGTGTAGCGGCCGGCTGGGACACGAAGGGCAGAGAGGCGAAGGACATCGTGATCGAGCTACCGATCGTGCGGGTGAAAGAGCGAGCTGCAGAATGGCCGACTCAGGACGTGACCGATCAGGCGCTTGAGGATCCGTACTGGCGCCCTCTGCCCTTCGTGGAATTCGCTCTCAAATTCCACGGCCGGTGCAACCTGGCCTGTGACTACTGCTACATGTACGAGATGGCCGACCAGAGCTGGAAGAGCAAGCCGGTGGCCATGTCACGCAAGACGATCGACCAGGTCGCCTTCCGGCTCGGAGAGCACCTTCGGGCTCACGCCGACGAAATTGCGGGAGCGTCGGTGCGGATGCACGGCGGCGAAGCGCTGCTCGCCGGCGCGGATCAATTCGCGTACGCGGCGCGAGCGTTCCGGAACGCCGCGCCGTCCGAGGTCCCGCTGCGGCTCGTCACCACCACGAATGGCGTGCTCCTTTCTGACGAGAACCTCTTGAACGTCCTGCGCGAACACCGCATCGGTGTCACGGTCAGCCTCGACGGCGACAGGGAAGGGCAGAACCGTCACCGCAAGTACGCCAACGGCCGCGGCAGCTATGACCTGGTGATGCGCGGCATCGAGGTTCTGAACGGCCCTGATTACCGCGACCTCTTCGACCTTGTGCTGTGCACCATCGACCTGGAGAACGACCCCCTGACCACCTACGAGGCGCTGCTCGCCACCGGGGCGCCGGCCGTGGACTTCCTGCTGCCGCTCGGCAATTGGTCGGCTCCTCCACCGGGATGGACCGCCGGGGACGGAGGCACCGCATATGCGGACTGGCTGATACCGATCTTCGAGCGCTGGTATTCCACGGTGCCGCTTCCGGCCGGTGTCAGGCTCTTCGAGAACATCATGACGTTGTCCCTCGGCGGTCATGCCTACACCGAAGGGCTGGGGCTCAACCCGTTCCAGCTCATCGTCATCGAAAGCGACGGAACCATCGAACTCGGTGACGCTTTGAAGTCCGCCTACGAGGGCGCCCCCTACACCGGCTTGGACGTTTTTCGTAACACGTTCGACGACGCGCGACTCCTTCCGGGCGTCGTCGCCCGGCAACGAAAGGTGGCCGGCCTGTCGCCGATCTGCGTTTCCTGCTCGATCCGGGATATCTGCGGGGCCGGCGAGTACAGCACTCGATACCGCGCCGGCTCGGGATTTCTCAATCCTTCCGTCTACTGCGCCGATCTGGCCAAATTGATCTGCCACATCCGCGACCGGGCGCTCACTGACGTGGAACGGTTGAGGGCCGAGCGGGCGGCGGCCGGCTGAGAATTGGAGCCGGCGGCCGAGGACGTTGACGTGCCGTACAACCCCCTTGAGGAACGCGCGACGACTGGCCGCCGTACGGCACCACCACGACACCGTGATGCGTGAGGTCGCAATCGAACGCATCACCGACGCGGCTACCGAACCCACCATCCAGCGGCTCATGCGCACCCCGCTGACGTTTTCTCAGCGACGTGACCAACGGGCTGGTGGAAGGCGCGTCTCCCAGGCAACCGGCTACCGCTACCTCCACGAAGGCATCGACGTCCTCGCCAGCCAGGCGCCGGACCTGCACGAGGTTTCGGCCGCTGCCGAGGCGAGGGCATGACCCACGTGATCCTCGACGGCACGCTGATCGCCTCCGACCGCGTCGCCGGTCTCCGTGAGAACGGCAACGACCTCTGGTTCGGCCAGAAGCACAAGGCGTTCGGCGGCAAGGTACAGTTCCTGGCCACTCCTGACGGTACCCCGCTGTGGGTCTCCGACGCCGAACCCGGCTCCACCCCCGACCGCCTCCACGCATTCCCCGTCCTCTACAAGGCGGCGGCCGACGGCCTGCCCACCCTCGCCGACAAGGGCTACATCGGCGCCGGCATCGGCATCCTCGTCCCAATCCGCCGTCCGCAAGGCCAGTCGGAACAGGCCCTGCACGCCGACACACGAACTACGAATAACCTGATCAGAGGCATCCGAGCGCTCGGAGAACGCGCAGTCGCCGAACTCAAGCAGCGCCGGCGAGCCCTGCAGCGCGTCACCATCAGCCCCAGCCGGATAGGGGACATCGCCCGCGCCGCCCTCACACTCAACGCGATCTGGAAATGATCATCACTGGAAAACGTCACTGCCTGACTCCTGTGCTGCCCGTCGGCTTCGCCGCGTCAGTCAGTCTGCACCGGGGTAAGCGGTGGTGCGCCACCAGTCGCCGGCTTTCAGATGCTCGATCAGCCGTGAGTCGGTGACCACCACGTCGTAATCGGCCCCTACGCGTATCTCCTCGCATCGGAGGAAGGCCGCGGCGGATTCAGGGGACATCTCGTTGAACGGCCCTTCATCCTCCCAGGGAAATCCTCTGCCACTTTCAGACAGCCGTTCTTCGGCCGCCGCCGTGAAGGGGTAGTTGCGCGTCGCAGTCCGCTCCACACTCTCGACGAAGTCGCGATTCATCCCATCGTCCTCGTCAACAAGAAGGTCCAGTATGGTCTCATCCTCTTCCAGATCACGGAGGAAGAAGCTCTTGTCGGGCAGCGGCCAGTGCCAGACGTCCGGGTTGAAGGCAGTTACCCGCAGTTGTATGCGGCGACGCGCTGGATCGACGGCCAGCACCCTTACCGCGTAGAGATCAGTCACGTCGCCATTCTCTGCTCGGGCACCCCCGCATCGTCAAAGGCCTCATACGCAGCCTCCGCGCCCTGCGCGAGCACACCGCCGCGGAACTCAAGCAATCCTGGCGAGCTCTGCAGCGCGTCACCATCAGCCCCAGCCGCAACGGCGAGAGCACACCGCCCCGCTCTGGACCTCAACGCAATCTGGAAGTGATCACCATTGAGAAAACCTCACTGGAAGTGACCGTCATGTCGCTTCTGGTGGACGGCATGTGAAAACCCCTCCCCAAGAATCTCGCTCAGTGACGTGATCTCAGCGAATTCCCGGCAGGTAATTGTGCTCGAAGTGGGTGAGGACAAGTGCTGCGCGGGCGATGTCGCCGATTCGGCTGGGGCTGACGG